>CBFGZJ010000051.1:0-9595 GCA_965653215.1 uncultured Sphingomonas sp.
CGAGGCCGACGCCAAGATCGGTCGGATCTCCTACAATTCGCCGCTCGGCCGCGCATTGATCGGGCGTCAGGCTGGCGACGAAGTGGAAGTGACCACTCCGTCGGGTGACCGCTATTATGAGATCGCCTCGATCGAGTTCGTGTGATGCGCTTTCCGCGGACCGCAACCGCCCTGATCGCGGGGATCACGGTGCTGGTTTCGGGGTTCGTGATCATCACCAACACGCTTGATCAGGCCGCCTATCTGCTGGGCTTCGTTCCTGGAAGGCTGACGGGACAGGTCTCGCTGACCTACGAAATTCCCGTGGTGCTCACTCCCTTGACCGCAACGCTGGTGCATGGCGGCTTCCTGCACCTGCTGTTTAACCTCGTCGTTCTGTTGTTCTGCGGGACTCTGGTTGAGCGCGCCTTGGGGGCGGGGGGGATCGCGACCCTGTACATCGTCGGCGCCTTTGCAGCGGCAGCCGCGCATTTTCTTGCCGACAGCTCACCATTGGTGCCGATGGTTGGCGCAAGCGGAGCGATCAGCGCCTTGATGGGGGCATATGCGCTTATGTTCGGTCGCGTGCGGAACGTGACCGGGTCAGCTTCTCTCAACCGGTCGATCCACGTCATCTGGCTCGCGATCGCCTGGGTCGTGATCCAATGGATGACGGGCTTCCTCGCCGGTCAGCAGGGGGTTCAGATCGCGGTCGCCGCACACATCGGCGGGTTCATCGCGGGACTGCTGCTGCAGCGACCCTTACTGCTGTGGAGGTTCCGCCGCGCCTGAATCGGGCGACTGCAGGTCCGGCTCAAGCAGACGATGAAGGTGAACCACGACATATTTCATCTCGGCGTCGTCGACCGTTTTCTGCGCCTTGCCTCGCCAGGCGTCTTCGGCCTCCGCATAGCTGTCGTATAAGCCGACGAAATCAATCGCATTGAGATCAGCGAAATCGAGGGTTCGCGGATCCTTTACGCGGCCGCCGAATACCAGGTGCAACTTGCTCATGCGGAAGGCGCTAGCACAGGCTGTTGCTGTTGCGAACCGGGCGAGTCTCAGCTCGACGCGGTCTGCGTGCTCCCGTTCGATACCAACGACTGGATTGTATCTCCGATCGTCGCCTTGCCAATTTCCGCGAGCTTTGCCGTGCCTGCTTCACGCACGCTGTCCAGCGCCCCGCGGGCACTGTCGGTCAGCCGGGTGCCGGCAGGCCCGAGCAATTGCCGTTCACGCTCGGTCCGGGGGAGGATGGCAGCCAGCACGGCGCCGACGGCAAGTCCGCCGGCGACGGCCATCAGCGGAGCCGTAGCAACCCGTTCTGCTGCCCGGTCCCTTGCTGCCGACGCATTCAAGCGGGCGTTTTCGAGCGCGCGTGCTGCAGCGTCACGCGCCGCCTGTCCGCGCGGTTTACGGTTGGGCGCTTCGTTCACATCAGCCTTGGGCATCGGTTCCATCCTCTTCTGAGTTTTCGTTTCGGTCGAATAACGGACCCACCAAATTCATGATCGGCTCGCGAGCGGCGAACAGGACCGTTGCCGCCGCAACTGCGCCGGCCAGCAGCGGGCGCTTGGTCACGGCGTCGACGGCATCCTCGGCCAGATGCGCGCTCTTTTCCTTCGCTCCCTCCCACGCGTTGCGGGCGACGAAGCGTGGATTGGTCCTCACCTGCAGCTCGCGAAGGGTAGCCAGCATCTGGGTCCGGCTGCGCTCCACATCACTGCGGGCGCGCAGCACGGCGTCACTATCCTTCACCGCCATGCCTTTCGCACCCGTGCGTAGGCAAGCCACGCCAGCCCGCCGGCGATGGCGAGCGCGATGACGAATGCGAGGATCCCCGCAAACAGTGCAGGCATCACAGTCAGCAGCGCGAGGAATAGGGCGACGCACAGAGTGGTCACCGCGCCTTGCAGGAACAGCAATGCCGCGAAGGCAAGACCAGCCGGAAGCGCGAGGGATTTTGCGCGCTGGGCGGCAATCGCTTGCCAGAGCGTTAGCTCTGCCTTGGCGTAAGTGCGGCCATCTTCGACCAGGCGAGAGACGATCTGGCCGACCGTCTCTTCGCTTTCAGGTTCTGAACTGGCATTGGCCCCGTTCGCGATCACGTCAGGATTTACGCTGCTTTGAAGACGTACTTGTATCTTCGAGCCCAACCTTCAGCAGGCGAACAAGCGCGAAGCCGGCGATGGCTGCTCCCGCCAGCGCGATGCCGGGGCTCTGCTGAACAAAGGTGCGTGCGTCGTCGATAAGCTCGTCCGCGTCCTTCTGCGACAGACGGTTCGCAGCGCGCTCGATCGCTTCTGACGCCTTGCGGGCGTAGTCGCCATATTCCGGACCGAGCCGTTCATCCAATCCGCTTGCCGTATCCCCGATAAGTCTGGAGACGTTGCCAAGCGCATCGCTCGACCGCTCAATCCCTTGAGACACGAGCCCGCGCGCCGTTTCGGTCGCTTGTCCCGCGAGCTTATCGCGTCCGGCGCGAACCTGTTCACGCACGCGGTCGCGAGTGCTTGTCGGGGCGGGCGGTGACAGGGGAGCAGTCTGCTCATCGCGCAGGTCGGTTTCGTCAACCCCCGCGCCAGTGATGATCGAGTCTGTGCCTTCGGGAAGGGTCGTCGTATCGTCCGTCATCATGGCCTCCTAGTCGCCCTACAACCCCGTGCTCGCCGTAATGTTGCACGCTCGCAAGCAAGGCCTATAGAGCCGCCCGAGCCTATCACATCCTCAAGCATGAAGGGTAGCCGAGTGACTGCGATCGTCGATGTTCACGCACGCCAAATTCTCGACAGTCGCGGAAACCCGACCGTTGAGGTTGATGTAACGCTTGAGGACGGAAGCCTCGGCCGGGCAGCAGTTCCTTCCGGCGCTTCGACCGGAGCGCATGAAGCGGTCGAGCTTCGCGATGGCGACAAGAGCCGCTGGGGTGGGAAGGGCGTTACCCGGGCCGTCGCCGCGGTCAATGGCGAGATTGCCGAAGCAGTGGTCGGGCTGGATGCCGAGGACCAGGGCGAGCTGGACTCAACCATGATCGCGCTCGACGGCACCGCCAACAAGGGTCGTCTCGGCGCCAATGCAATCCTCGGCGTGAGCCTGGCAGCGGCGCGCGCGGCTGCCGATGCACGAGGACTTCCGCTGTACCGCTATGTCGGTGGAGTGTCGGCGAACCTCCTGCCGGTGCCGATGATGAACATCCTCAACGGCGGAGCGCATGCCGACAATCCGATCGACTTCCAGGAATTCATGGTCATGCCGGTCGGCGCGGACAGCTTTTCGGAGGCGTTGCGCTGTGGGACCGAGATTTTCCACGCGCTCAAGTCGGCGCTTCACCAGGCCGGACTGGCGACGGCGGTTGGTGACGAGGGCGGATTTGCGCCGAACATCGCCTCGGCGCGGAGCGCGCTCGACTATATCGCGCAGGCCACGGAGCAGGCGGGATACTCACTCGGCAATGACGTATTGATTGCGCTTGACTGCGCCTCGACCGAATTCTTCAAGGACGGCGCCTATGTCATGGAAGGTGAGGGGCGCAGCCTCTCGCCGGACGAGATGGCAGCCTACCTCGCGGGGCTGAGCCGGTCTTATCCAATCGCCTCGATCGAAGACGGCATGGGCGAGGACGACATGGCTGGGTGGAAGGCCCTGACCGATCTGATTGGCAACAAGGTGCAACTGGTTGGCGACGATCTGTTCGTGACCAATGAGCAGCGGCTCGCACGGGGAATTGAGGATGGCATCGCCAACTCGATCCTAGTGAAGGTCAATCAGATCGGCTCACTCAGCGAAACGATCGCCGCCGTGCGACTAGCGCAGACATCCGGCTACACCGCGGTGATGTCGCACCGTTCCGGCGAAACCGAAGATTCGACCATTGCCGATCTGGCGGTGGCGCTGTCCTGCGGTCAGATCAAAACAGGGAGCCTCGCGCGGTCAGACCGGACAGCGAAATACAACCAGTTGCTGCGGATCGAGGAGGAGTTGGGCGAGCAGGCGCGCTATGCGGGCCGGGCTGCTCTCAAGGCGTATCGCCCGAACGCTTGATCAACTTCCAGAAATTCAACGGAAGCCCTTGATTCATGCCGGACTTTCTGATTCTTTAGAGGCATGGACGGGGGCACCGGCAGCTTGGGAATCATTCGTCGCGCGGCCTTGCCCGCGCTGGCGCTGCTGATTGTCGGCAATTTCGCTGGTTACGCCGTCGCCGGACCGAATGGTCTTCTTGCCTGGGGCGGGTATCGCCATGATCTTCAGCAGCGGCGGCTTGAGCTCGCCCGGCTGGAGGTTGAGCGCGCGCAGTTGCGGCATCGCTCCGCACTTCTGGATCCAAGGAAAGCCGATCCCGACATGGCCGATGAGCTGGTCCGCCGGGATCTCGGTCTCGTGCGTCCGGACGAGGTCGTGATCGACCTTCCAAACTAGCGGCCATTCCGCACTGCAGCATGGCCGCGCATTGCCCTTGGGCGAGGCTCGCGTCATAGAGGCGATTCCCGGATGATTTCCACGAAGGTTTCGCCTTGGCCCGAAAATTGACTGCTGCAGCAAACCGCAGAGCCGCTTCTTCTACGCCCCCGCCGCCCAATCGGGAGCGTCCGGGCGAGCCAGAGCGGTACAAGGCCGACCGTGATGAGATGCTGGGCCTCTATCGCCAGATGCTGCTCATTCGCCGGTTCGAGGAGCGCGCGGGCCAGCTTTATGGCCTGGGTCTGATCGGCGGCTTCTGCCATCTTTACATCGGTCAGGAAGCGGTCGCGGTCGGCCTTCAGTCGGCCATGACCGTCGGCAAGGACAGCGTGATCACCGGCTATCGCGACCATGGTCATATGCTGGCCTATGGCATCGATCCCAAGATCATCATGGCCGAGCTGACCGGTCGCGCCGCCGGCATTTCGCGCGGCAAGGGCGGATCGATGCACATGTTCTCGGTCGAGCATGGCTTCTACGGCGGACATGGGATCGTCGGGGCGCAAGTCAGCCTCGGCACCGGCCTGGCGTTCAAGCATCAATATCAGGACGACGGCGGGGTCTGCCTGTCCTACTTCGGCGATGGCGCGGCCAATCAGGGCCAGGTCTACGAAAGCTTCAACATGGCTCAGCTGTGGAAGCTGCCGGTCATCTACGCGATCGAAAACAACCAATATGCGATGGGAACGTCGGTCGCCCGGTCAAGCGCTGAAGATCAATTCTACCGTCGCGGCGAAAGCTTCCGCATTCCTGGGCTTCAAGTCGACGGGATGGACGTACTGGCGGTGCGCGGAGCGGCCGAGGAAGCGCTTGCCTGGACCCGGGCCGGGAAGGGCCCGATCATCCTTGAGCTGAAGACCTATCGCTATCGCGGTCACTCCATGTCCGATCCCGCAAAATATCGTACGAAGGAAGAAGTGCAGTCCTATCGCACCGGCAATGATCCGATCGACCATGCCGCGCATGACCTTGCCCAGCTCGGAGTCAGCGAGGATGAGCTCAAGGCGATCGACAAGGAGATCAAGGACGTCGTGGTCGCTGCCGCGAAATACGCCGAGGAGGCCCCCGAACCCGAATCGTCCGAGCTCTACACCGACGTGCTGGTGGAGACTTACTGATGGGGATCGAGCTGAAGATGCCGGCCCTGTCGCCGACCATGGAGGAGGGCACGCTCGCCAAGTGGCTGGTGAAGGAAGGCGATAGCGTCACCGCAGGGGACATCCTCGCTGAGATCGAGACCGACAAGGCGACGATGGAATTCGAAGCTGTCGATGAAGGCGTGATCGCCAAGATCCTGGTTCCCGAAGGCACCGATAATGTGAAGGTCGGGGAGCCGATCGCCGTGATCTCCGGCGATGGCGAGGCGGCGAGTGCGGATGAGCCACCGCGGGCCGAACAGACGCCTTCCGATCAGCAGACGGAACCCACGCCCCCACCGAAGGCGGAGACTGGCACCAGTCAACTTGCGGCGGCGCCCGCCAGCAGGACGGAAGTCGCCGAAGGGCCAGCGAGCACCACCACGGTGCGCGAGGCGCTGCGCGATGCGATGGCCGAAGAGATGCGCCGCGACGAGCGGGTGTTCGTCATGGGTGAGGAAGTGGCCGAGTATCAGGGCGCCTACAAGGTGACCCAGGGCCTGCTTGAGGAGTTCGGGCCGCGCCGCGTGATCGACACGCCGATCACCGAATATGGCTTTGCCGGCGTCGGCTCAGGCGCGGCGATGGGCGGATTGAAGCCGATCATCGAGTTCATGACCTTCAACTTCGCCATGCAGGCGATCGATCACGTCATCAATTCGGCGGCCAAGACCAACTATATGTCGGGCGGCCAGATGCGCTGCCCGATCGTGTTCCGCGGGCCCAATGGCGCTGCGAGCCGGGTCGCTGCCCAGCATAGCCAGAACTATGGACCATGGTACGCCAGCGTTCCCGGGTTGGTCGTCATCGCGCCTTATAGCGCGGCTGACTGCAAGGGCTTGCTCAAGGCGGCGATCCGTAGCGAGGATCCGGTTGTCTTCCTTGAAAACGAGCTCCTCTATGGACAGAAGTTCGACGTCCCGACGGCGGACGATTATGTCCTTCCAATCGGGCAGGCTCGGGTCGCGCGGGTGGGGCGTGACGTCACTCTCGTCAGCTACTCCATCGGTGTTGGGGTTGCGCTCCAGGCTGCCGATGCGCTTGCCGCCGAGGGCATCGAAGCCGAGGTGATCGATCTGAGAACCTTGCGCCCGCTGGATCGCCAGACGGTTCTGGCCAGCCTGGCCAAGACGAACCGGATGGTCGTGGTGGAGGAGGGATGGCCGACCTGTTCGATTGCCTCCGAGATCATCGCGATTGCGATGGAGGAGGGTTTCGATGATCTCGACGCCCCGGTCCTGCGCGTCACCAATGAGGATGTCCCGCTGCCCTACGCCGCGAATCTCGAGAAGCTCGCACTCGTAAGCCCCCAGCGCGTGATCGAAGCCGCGAAGGCGGTCTGCTATCGCTGAGCGGCCGATCGACCGCGACCGGTCGATTGCTCTCTCATTGACTCCGACGTCACTCCGCCCCGCGATCGAGGCGCTATGGGCGGTGGATCGGGCGTTGGCTGATGTTGTGACGGACACGAGCGACCCGATGCTTGGGGCGATCCGCCTCGCCTGGTGGCGGGACAATCTGGAAGGGTTGGACCATTCGCCCCCTCCGGCTGAAGCGCGGCTCGGACGGGTTTCCGGACAACTCCTGCCGCTCGGCGTTTTGGGCGCGGAATTGGCCGAGCTTGCTGAGTGCTGGCAGTCCTTGCTCAATCCATTTCCGTGGGATGAGACGGTCGCGCGCGCTGTGGAGCAGCGTGGCACAATCTTGTTCGAGGCGGGAGCGCGGATCCTGGGAGAACCGGAGGGGCTCCCGGGTGCGGCGGGGGCGGTCTGGTCACTGGTCGACTCAGCGCAGCATTGCAGCGATGCCACTTCGCGCAGCTTCCTGCTTGCACGCGCACACCAACTTGCGCATTCGTTATCCTATCAACGCTCGCCTTCGCGGCTTCGGCCGCTGACCGTCCTCGGCGCACTTGCCGCGTACGATGCGGCCAGCGGATTGGGGGGTAGCGGATGGTCGCGGGGGATTGCGGCTATCCGCCATCGATTGAGCGGAGGGTTCCCTCAGGTTGGTTGACGCGGCCCCCATCGCCGCCGAAACAGCGCTGACGAGTCTTTGCGTAAGGGTTGGGGGCAAATGTTGCGTTATCTGGCGGCCGCCGTCGTGGTCCTATTGTTGTCGGCCGCGATCTTGCTGGTCTGGCAGGGGCAGTCTGATCAGGCCTCTGCGCTTCCCGCGCCACCGCCGGCTCAACCGGCGATGATTGCTCCGGTCGCCGAACCGATGCCGGCTCCGCCCGAAGCGTCGCCCAAGACCCGCGAGCAGAAAAGGTTCGGCCGAGCAGACAAGGATGATGACGGTCGAATCACCAGGGCTGAATTGCTCGAGCCGCGCCGCAAGGCCTTCGCCAAGCTGGACAGCAACGGCAATGGAACCCTGTCATTTGAGGAGTGGGCCGTGAAAACGGCAGAAAAGTTCCAGGGCGCCGACAAGGATGGGTCCGGTTGGCTAACGGCCACGGAATATGCGACAACGGCTCCAAAGCCGGCAAAGCCAAAGCGGTGCGCCTGCTGAACCTCGCGTTCTGAAGGTCTCCAGTGCAACTCATCTCCCTGACCTACACCAGCTTCGCGAGCCTCGACGTGACGGCCGAAGATGTTGCGGAAATCCACCGGTCGGCGCGCGAGAATAATGCGCTGGACGGGATTACTGGCCTGCTGATCTTCAATGGCACTCACTTCCTGCAGGTCATTGAAGGGAGCGAGGACGCGATCGACGACCTGGTCGAGCGGCTCCGTCGAGATTCTCGTCACCGGAGCATCGAGCTCCGGGACCGCCGCTCGATCGAGCAGCGCTGCTTCAAGGATTGGTCGATGGAGCTGGTCCACGTGAAGACCCGCTATCACGACGCGCAGGAGACGATCACCAAAGTGCTTCCCACCGCGCTGCCGGACGAGGTGAGCGGCCGGATCATGGCCATGGTCGCGCAGATCAGCGCAACGGTGGAACTTCCCGACTAGGCAGTCTGCGGAACCCGTTCCTCGAGCGTTTCAAGCCAATCGCCAAATGCCGCACGCGCCCGATCGGTATACATCCGCTTGCGATCGGCTTTTCGGGTGCGGCCGGGGATCGGCGGCATCAAACCGAAACTCACATTCATCGGCTGGAAGGTTTCCGCCTCCGCCCCGCCTGTGATGTGCCGAAGCAGCGCTCCGAGCGCTGTTTCGACCGGCGGCGGACAAAGCTCTGTTCCGTGATGTTCAGCGGTTGCGAAGCGGGCAGCCAGCAGGCCGATGGCGGCGCTTTCGACATAGCCTTCGCAGCCGGTGATCTGACCCGCGAACCGGATGTTGGGCCGGCTCTTCAACCGTAGTCTACTATCGAGCAGTCGCGGCGAATTGATGAAGCTGTTGCGGTGGATTCCGCCGAGCCGCGCAAATTCCGCGTTTTGCAGCCCTGGAATGGTTCGGAAAATCCGCACCTGCTCCGAATGTTTCAGCTTGGTCTGGAACCCGACCATGTTCCACAAGGTCCCGAGCGCATTGTCCTGCCGAAGCTGGACCACGGCATGGGGCCAACGGCCTGTTCGCGGATCATCCAGCCCGACCGGCTTCATCGGTCCGTGGCGGAGCGTGTCGACGCCTCTCGCGGCCATGACCTCGATCGGCATGCAGCCTTCGAAGTAGGGAGTGTTCTCCTCCCTTGATGTAGTCGCTGCCGCTCCCCTTGTTCCAGCGGGACTGGAGCCAGCACAACGACATGTCGATGCTGTCGCGGTGAACGATCGGGGCAAGCGCATCGAAGAAGGCAAGGGCGTCGCTTCCCGTCTCGGTTGCGATGGCGTCCGCGAGCCCGGCGCCGGTCAGCGGGCCTGTCGCGATGATCGCCGGATGATCGGGCAGCCGATCGACTTGCTCACGCATGAGGTGGATGTTGGGGTGATGTTCGATCGCGCGGGTTACCTCCCCAGCGAAGGCGTCGCGGTCGACCGCGAGCGCTGATCCAGCGGGAACACGATGGACGTCCGCCGCCTTCAGGATGAGCGAGCCGAGCGCCCGCATCTCCTGATGCAGCAGACC
>CBFGZJ010000052.1:0-9360 GCA_965653215.1 uncultured Sphingomonas sp.
CGCGGCTCGACCATATCTTGTGGCCATTGAGCACATATTCGTCGCCCTCGCGAACGGCGGTCGCGCGCACGCCCGCTAAGTCGGAACCGGCCATTGGTTCGGACCAGGCCTGTGCCCAGATTTCTTCGCCGCTCGCCATCTTCGGCAGGAAGCGCTGCTTCTGCTCGTGGGTGCCGAATTCGATCAGCGTCGGGCCGAGCAGGAAGATGCCGTTCTGGTTGACCCGGCCCGGAGCTCCGGAGCGGTAATACTCCTCTTCGAAGATCAGCCACTGGATCAAGTCGAGTCCTCGGCCGCCGTATTCCTGGGGCCATGTCACCATGCCCCAGTCGCCAGATTTCAGCGTTTTTTCCCACTCGCGATGAGCTTCAAACCCTTCGCGGGTGGCGTCAAAATGCTCGAGCGGCTCGGCCGGCACATGGGCGGCCAGCCATTCACGCACTTCGGCGCGGAACGCCTGCTGTTCGGAAGTATAAGTCAGGTCCATCAGAACTTCGCCGCGCCCTTCCCTTCAACGAAGGCATCGCGCGCTTTCTGACTGTCCTCATGCATATACATTTCCAGGGTGAAGCCCTGTTCGATCCGGTAGTGGTCGGAGGGATTGGTCGGCTCGATCAGGTTCAGCGCCTGCTTGGCGATCACCAGCGCCGCCCGGCTCTTCGCCGCGATGATCTCGCAGAAGGCGAAGGCCTCCTTCTTCAACTGTTCCAGCGGCACCACCTTGTGGACCGATCCATGGCGGTAAGCATCCTCGACCGAAATCTTGCCGCCTGTGAAGAAATTGGCGCGCACCATCTGGATCGGCAGCATGCGCGACATGAAGGCCGCGCCGCCCATCGCCCCTCGGTCGATTTCGGGCAACGAGAAATAGGCGCCCTCCGCCGCAATCAGCGCGTCGCAGGCGCCGGCGATGTTCACGCCGCCGCCGATGACGAAGCCGTGCAATGCTCCGACTACCGGAACCGCACAGTCGCGGATCGCCTTGAAGGTGAGATAATTATCCTTGTTGAGCTTGGCGATGCGCTCCGGATGAGCCTGCATTTCCTTGATGTCGACGCCGCCGCAGAATCCGCGGCCTTCCGCGCGGATCAAAACGCAGCGCACATCCTCATTCGCCGACGCCTCGTGGATCATCCCGGGGATCGATTCCCAGCCCTTGGTATCGAAGGCGTTGACCGGCGGGTGATCAAACAGGATCTCCGCAATTCGGTCTTTCACTGTCAGCGTGATCGGCATCTGGTCCCTCTCTCCTCAGGCCGCACTTGCCGTCTCGCGGCCCATCATGGCGAGCGCGGCCAGGCGCTCATGCGCCTGATCGACGATCCGGTTCACCAGTTGCTCGCACGTCGGGATCTCGTCGATCCGACCGCCGACCACGCCGGTGGCCATGACGCCATGTTCGATGTCGCCATCGACCACCGCCTTTTGAATCAGCATCGGCATTGTCGCGGCCATCATCGCCTGCTTCAGCGGCATCGCCCCGTGCGCGGTCATGCCGCGTGCCGATTTGACGAAGTCCAGCCAGCTCGCGCCGGTCTGTTTCTTCATCGCCAGGCCGGCTTCCATCGCGCGCAGCCACATGGCGAGCGAGCCGGATGTCTCGATCCTGTCCATCAACCGCGTGCGCACCATGCGCTGGGGAATGCCATCAAGCTTGGTGGTGACGACAATGCCGTCGGTGGTGGCCTTGAGATATTCCGCCTTTGCCGTCTCGGGGACCGGGCTTTCCCTGGTCAGCAGGAAGCGGGTGCCCATGGCAATGCCCACGGCTCCATAGGCCAACGCCGCAACCAGTCCCCGGCCATCGGCAAATCCGCCGCTGGCGATCACCGGCACCTGGACGGCGTCGAGGACCTGCGGAAGCAGGACGGTGGTCGGCACCGATCCGGTGTGCCCGCCACCCTCACCGCCCTGAACATTGACCATGTCGACGCCAAGCTGAACCATCTTCTGGGCGTGTTTAACCGCGCCAACCGTGGGCACGCACAGGATGCCGGCATCCTTGAAGCGCCCGATCATCTTGGCATCGGGTCCGCGTCCGAACGACACCGCCCGCACCTGCTCCTTGTTCTCGATGATCAGATCGACAATCTGGTCGGCGCCGGGCTGAAAGCTGTGGAAATTGACTCCGAAGGGACGATCGGTGCCCCGCCGGACCTCGAGCAGCTTCTCGCGCGCCTCCGGCGGAGTCATCACCGCAGCACCGAGAAAGCCAAAGGCGCCCGCATTGGAGCTGCCGATGACCAGCGACGGCTCGGCCACCCAGCCCATCGCAGTCTGGATGATCGGCCAGCGGCAGCCCAGCCGCTCGACCATGATCGTGTGCAGCGGTTCGGCCACTATTCGCTCGCCTGCTTCTTGTTCGCTTCGGCCATTTTCTTGGCGTCGAGACCAGCGATCGAGCTGCCCTGAACCAGGTCGTTCTGCGCATGGGCGAAATGGTGCATGTGATATTGCGCTTCCATCGCGTTGCGCTTGCCCATCAGCTCTTCGACATGATTGATCGCCTGCTTGGTCAGCCAGTTGCCGAGGCGCGGCTGGGCCACCAGCTTGGCTGCCATTGCCGCGACTGTCTCGCGCAGCTGATCGCGCGGCACGACCTTGTTGACCATGCCGAACTGTTCGGCCCGTTGGGCGCTCATCCGTTCGCCCAACAGCAGGAACTCCTTGGCGACGCGCGGCGGCAGCTCATAAGCGTGGGCGAAATATTCCACGCCGGGAATGCCCATCCGATTGACCGGGTCCTGGAAGAACGCGTCGTCCGACGCGACGATTAGGTCGCACACCCACGCCAGCATCAATCCGCCCGCCACGCACGCGCCCTGAACCATCGCAATGGTCGGCTTCGCGACGTCGCGCCAGCGCCGGCACATGCCGACATATTGCTCCTTCTCGCGGGTGTAGAGCAGCTCGGCCGCCGGCTTGTTGACATGACCCGGCACCATCAGACGGTTGTCGAAGTGCTTGTGCACGTCGCGCCCCGGGGTGCCGATGTCATGGCCGGCGGAGAAATGCTTGCCGTTGCCGCCGAGCACGATGCAGCGGACATCGTCATCATTCGACGCGCGGATGAAGGCGTCGTCGAGAGCGTAGGTCATCTGACCGTTCTGGGCATTGTTGAAGCCCGGGCGGTTGAGCATGATCCACGCGACCTGGTCGATCACCTCATAGGTGACCGGCTCATCGGTCTCGTAGACGATATCGACCTTTTGCGGTTCGACGAGGTCGCTCATGATCCTATCCTCAAGCCCCCGGACGGACACCCGGCGGATTGTCCTTCAGTACGGTGTGCCGCACCCCATTGGGGTCGAGCTTGGCGATCAGTTCAAGCTGCTCGGCCGTAGGCGCCGGAGTGGTCGGAATCTCGCCATCCGCACGGGCGAGCGGGAAACCGGTATTTTCCTGCACCTCTTCGAACGTCACACCCGGGTGGAGCGATTTCACCCGGATCTGGTGGTCCGGCCCGTTGAAATCCATCACACACAAGTTGGTGACGATGATCCTGAGGTCGAGCCCAGCAGGGGGCTTACCGTTCAGGTAGCGAGCCGGGTTGTAGCCCGCCATGCACACGAAATCGACCTCGCCTTCAACGAAGGCGCGCTTGTTGTGGCTCGGGAAGAAGAAGCTATTCGGGTGGCTGATCGAGTTGCCGGGAAAGCCACGCGCGCCGAGCATCGCCGCCTTAGGCTTCTTGTGGTCGCCAATCACGCTGATGTTCGCCTGGCCATAGCGGTCAATCTGCACCGGTCCGACCAGCGCGTGACGCTTGCCGCTCCACAGCGCGGAGAAGACGCGGTCGTAATTCGCCCAGCCTTCAACCTCTGGCTCGGCGACGCGTTTTCCGGGTGGAACGGGCTCGCTCGTGTAGAGCCCTTCGCCGTCAGTGGTCTGGATGGCGGGAGCGAAGGTCATCTTGGCGAGACCCGCACCGATCCGCGGCAGCGGGCCGATGCCGGTGGCCATGACCTCGCCATTGTCGCGCCACGCTTCGGCGCAGGCGACGATCAGCAACTCGGCGAGTGAATAGCTATTCTGGGTCATTCTCTCGTCCTTGCTCAGTAGACCGGCACCGGGGCGGCGTTGATCGTCTCGGCGCCGCCAACCGCAGCGACGTAATCGGACTGCGGCAAATCGATGAACTTCGCGCGATAATCAGTCCATGCCTCGGGCGAAGCGGCACTGTCGACGTAGGTCTTCAAATGCTTGAGATCGAGCTGATAGTCAGGCGCAGCGCTGGTTGGATGGGCTCCGAACGGCACTTCCGCGACCCCCGTGATCATCGCCCGCTCGACCAGATTGAAGCGAGTGTTGTTCCGCATGTCGAGGTCGGCCGTTGGCACAACTTTCTCGACCGTTGCATAGGCCTTGCCGGAAGCACGGACGAGCAGCTCGTCGAACAGCGGATCAAGGCTCCAGGTCAGGAGATTGCCGCGCTGATCAGATCGGTGAGCGTGGATGAGCGCGACATCGGGAGTGATCGCCGGCATCGCGACCAGCTCTTCGCCATCCTCGTACGGGCTCTTGACCGTTTTGAAGTTGAATCCCGACTGCGTAATGATGTCCGTTCCGATGCCGACCCGCGTGGGCAGGAATGGCAGCTTCATCGCACCCGCGCGAAGCCCCCAGTGGAACATGCCCTCGTCGAGTTCTAGCACCTCGAACGCGCCGGCCTGCCGCTGCAGCCGGAAGTGCGGCTCAAGCGGAAAGTGGTCCAGGCTGGCAAAGGCAAAGACCAGCTTCTTGATCTTGCCAGTCGCCGCCAGGATTCCGATGTCCGGCCCCCCGTAGCCGGCTACCAAGGTCAGATCCTTCAGCCCCGAGCGGGCAATCGCGCGGACCAGCGCCATCGGCTTGCGCCGGGTTGCCCAGCCGCCGATCCCGATCGTCATTCCATCCGAGAGCTTATCAACGATGTCGTCGACCGTCATTCGCTTGTCGAGCATTCCCTTAGTCATCCTTCTCGTGGGCCCATTTGTGGCCCCAATCACTGACTCCCAGGCTGGTGGTGGGGACCCAGGTGTCGGGGTCAATGACCAGACCGTTCCAGCCATATTCAACATCAAAGCCGCTCGGCGTCTGCATGTAGAAAGAGGTCATCTTGTCATTGACGTGACGTCCCAGCGTTGCCGAGAGCGGCACCTTGCCCTTGCTCTTGAGCACTCGGTCATAGGCGCGGCCGACGTCCTCCAGCGCTCCGACCTCGACCATCATGTGCACCGCCCCGTTGGGGCTTTCCGGCAATTGGCCGAGCGCGAGGCTGTGGTGCCGGCCGTTGCGCGCATGAAGAAAGGCAAAGCCGACGCCGGGATCGTCCGCCCCTCCTCCGCCGAGATAAAACCGGCCAAGATCGGTGTCGCCGAAGCCAAGCACCTCCTTGTAGAATTGATGCGTCTCATCGAAATTCGGCGCTGTCAGGACGACATGGCCAAGCCCCATGTCGCCATTGTCGCCGGTGACGAACCGGGTCACGGCCGCTGGCGATACGAAGGGCGCATAATCGTAGAAGCGTCCGTAAGACAGCTCCATCGCGTTTCCAGCCGGATCGGATGAGCGGGCGAGCGCATTCACCTGGCGCGCCCGCGCTTCCATCACTCCGGCTTCCTCGACTGGCCGTCCAGCGTCGCGCAGCCGCTGCAGCACGGCTTCATAATCCTGACGCGAGCCGAATTCCCAGCCGGGGGCGATGAACGAATCACGGTCACGTTGTTCGATCCACAGACGGAACGGCCGATCATCCATGCGGAACAGAAGCACATCGTCGCGCGGTGAGGCGGCGGGCATCAGGCCCATGATGTTGGCACCGAAATCCCGCCACGAATCGAGGCTGCGCGTCCCGATCACGACATATCCCAGCGATCTTACTGCCACGGCTTTTCAATCCCTAATTGGACCGCCTATAGCGGGCGGGTTTGGACCAACGGCGCGGTGCGCCAACGCCCAATGGAATTTGCAACGCGATAAGGCAAGATGGATGTTGCGAATGCCTTCGTTGCGATTCCGGAGGTTGCTTGACGACAAAGCCGGCCCAACCACAGAGTGTTGACAATTTGCGTAGATATATCGTATTTTTTCTACGCACAACCCGGATTGTACGCCGCTAATTCGTACAGGAGAGTCTCGAATGAACGCCTCGACCGCTGCAGCGTCCACTACGCAACCCCGAGTGACTGATGTGATGCCGACTGAACAGGAACTCATTGATCGGGCGCGGGCGATGATCCCTGCTCTCAAACAGCGGGCGCGGCAAACGACGGCGCAGCGCCGGATTCCGGACGAAACCATCGCCGAGATGCAGGCCGCGGGCTTTTTCCGGATCCTCCAGCCGAAGCGGTGGGGCGGCTATGAAATGCATCCCAACGTGTTTTTCGAGGTCCAGAAGCTTCTTGCCGAAGGCTGCATGTCGACGGGCTGGGTCTACGGGGTCGTCGGCGGTCACCCCTATGAGCTCGCCCTGTTCCCGGACCAGGCGCAGGTCGATGTGTGGGGCGATGACGATAGCATCTTGATCTCTTCGTCATACCAGCCCGTCGGGAAGGTCCAGCGGGTTGACGGTGGTTTCACCCTGTCTGGCCGCTGGGGATTCTCGAGCGGTTCCGAACATTGTCAGTGGGTGCTGCTCGGCGCGATGATCCCACCCGCGAAGGAAGGCGATCCGCCTGACATGCGCACCTTCCTGCTGCCGCGCAGTGACAGGACATCGTCGTCGAGAATGCGTTCGGGCCGGAGCACCGGACCCACAAATCCGTCGATGGTTTCCTCTGCAAAAATCCGGGTCAGGCGGAAAATGACGCGCCGCTGTTCCGGATTCCCTGGGCGCAGATTTTTGTCCGGCTCGTTTCGACCGCCGCGATCGGTGGGGCGAAGGCGGCCGTCAAAGGGGCTCTCGAAATCACCGCCAGCCGTGTTTCGAGCAACACGGGCAAGGCTTCCAAGAGCGATCCGGTCATCATTGCGGCAATCGCCAAGGCCCACTCGGAGATTGACGAACTCGAGGCCGTGCTCCGCCGGAATATGGACGAGATGATGGCTTATGCCGAAGCCGAAGAAGAGGTGCCGATGGAGAAGCGGACACTGTTCCGCTATCAGTCATCCTCTGTCGCCCGCCGCTGTGCCGACCTGGTCGACAATCTGATGCCGCTGTTCGGTGGCCGGGCAATCTATAACTCCAGCCCGCTCGTTCAGCCGTGGCTCGACATCAACGCCGCGCGCGCGCACGTCGCCAACACGCCCGAGAATATGGCAGGCGATGTCATCAACAGCCTGAACGGTCAGGCGCCCGGCTTCATGTTCCTCTAGGCCGATCAATGACGAGCATGGCTGCGACTTCACCGGAGGCGGATGATGTCTCCACCGCGTTTCGATCGGCGATGCGCCGTTTGGCGTCGGCCGTCGCCATCGTGACCGCGGAGGGGCCAGATGGTCCGACCGGCATGGCAGCCACCTCGATCACATCGCTGACGATGGACCCGCCCGCGATCCTCGTCTGCGTCAACCGGAGTGCCAGCCTTCACTCCTGCCTGGCGGAAGGCGCCTCGTTCAGCGTCAGTCTGCTTGCCAAAAATCAGAAAGATATTTCGGCCGCGTTTGGCGGCGCCGTCCCACGCAGTGCGCGTTTCACCGTCGGCGAGTGGTCTACGGACTCCAACAATCTCCCGATCCTTGAACAGGCGCAGGCCAATCTGTCCTGCAACGCGGAAGTCCTGATCCCCTATGGCACGCACACGGTGGTAATCGGCCGCGTCAACGCCGTTCGGCTTTCGGGGGATGTCGATCCGCTGATCTACCAGGATGGGAAATATCTGTGAGCGAGATCGGTCTTGAAACCAAAGTCGACCATCATGCGAGCGAGCTGTTCGATTGCCTCCGCTCCGGACGCACCGTCACGCCTCTCTCTTCCCGCGATCCCACGCTGACGATTGACGACGCCTATGGGATTTCGCTCGGCATCCTCAAGCGCCGCACGGATGAGGGCGAGCGCGTCGTCGGAAAGAAGATCGGGGTCACGTCAAAGGTCGTCCAGGACATGCTTGGAGTCCATCAGCCGGATTTCGGGTTCCTGACCGACCGGATGTGGATCGAAGGCGACATCGACGTTGCCGCGAACGGATTGATCCAGCCGCGCGCGGAAGCGGAGATCGCCTTCATCCTCAAGGACTCGCTCAAAGGACCGGGCGTGACTGCCGAACAGGTGATCGCCGCCACCCAGAGCATCGCCCCCTGCTTCGAAATCGTCGACAGCCGAATCGAAAACTGGAAGATCGCGATTGTCGACACCGTCGCCGATAATGCCTCGTGCGGAGTGTTCGTCCTCGGCGATGCGCGGGTCCCTCCGACTGGTCTCGATCTGCCGAACCTCAAGGTGACGGTCACGAAGAACGGCGAGCCCCTGTCGGAAGGCTATGGCTCGGCCGTCCAGGGCTCGCCCGCCGAAGCGGTAGCGTGGCTTGCCAACACACTTGGAGCCTATGGCGTGACGCTTGACGCAGGCGACGTTATCCTGTCCGGCAGCCTCGTCCCGTTGGAAACGGCCGTCGCAGGGGACGTCTTCGAGGCGGAACTGCAAGGAATTGGGCGCTGCGTCGCCCGCTTCGTCTAACTAGGAGTACCGGCTGAAGTGGCCAAGGTAAAAGCTGCAATCGTCGGGTCCGGAAATATCGGCACCGACCTCATGATCAAGATGATCAAATATCCGCAGAACATGGAACTGGTCGCAGTCGTCGGCATCGACGAGAAATCCGAAGGGCTGGCGATGGCGCGCGAGCGCGGCGTTGCGACGACGCACGAAGGCATCGAGGGACTGCGCAAGCTGCCCTCCTATTCCGAAATCGGGATCGTGTTCGATGCGACCTCCGCCTATGCCCACAAGGAGCATGATCGGATCTTGCGAGCGGACGGCAAGCAGCTGGTTGACCTGACTCCGGCGGCGATCGGGCCGTTCACCATTCCGCCGGTCAACATGGAAGCCCATCTCGACGAGCCGAACGTCAACATGGTTTCGTGCGGCGGTCAGGCAACCATCCCGATGGTCGCCGCGGTCAGCCAGGTGGCCACGGTCCACTATGCCGAGATTGTCGCTTCCGTGTCGTCCCGCTCAGCAGGACCGGGGACCCGCGCCAACATCGACGAGTTCACCCGCACCACCGCGCGCGGGATCGAGGAAGTCGGCGGTGCCGCCAAGGGCAAGGCGATCATCATCCTCAATCCCGCCGAACCGCCGATGATCATGCGCGACACGGTCTTCACCCTGTCCGAAGGTGCGGACGAAGACACGATCCGCAAGTCGGTCGAAGCGATGGTGGCCAAGGTCCAGCAATATGTTCCCGGCTACCGGCTGAAGCAGGAGGTTCAGTTCGAACGGTT
>CBFGZJ010000053.1:0-9169 GCA_965653215.1 uncultured Sphingomonas sp.
CCATCGACGCAGGCGCGTTCAGCCCGGAGGCCTATCAGCCGGGACCGCGCATCAAGTGGATGGACGAACGCGGAATCGATAAGCAGATCCTGCTGCCGTCGAATGGCTACCATCCCTATCGCCACGCCATGCGCAACGATCCGAGTCTCGCCCTTGAGGCACTCGAGACATATAACCGCTGGTCGACCGATCAACTGCACGGCTACACCGACCGCCTGATCCCGGCGACGGTGATCGACCTGATGGACGTCGACTGGTCAATTGCCCAGGTGACGACCGGCCGGGAACGCGGCGCCCGCGCTGTATTCGTCAAGGCCGATCCGCACGGCGGCAAAGCGCTCAACCATCCCGACTTCGAGCCCTTCTGGGCGACGTGCGAAGACCTGGGAGTCGCGGTTCTGTTTCATGTCGGCGGCGGCCGCGCGGCAATGCACCCCGGTTGGGCGAACAACGGCGGTGACTTGTCGTCCTTCTACAAGCTGGCGTCGATGTCGCGGCGGCTCATTCCGCAATTAGCGCTTGGAGCAATGATCTTCGGCGGGGTGCTTGAACGCTATCCCAAGCTCGCGGTGATCGTTCAGGAGCTGGGCATCGATTGGCTGCCCGATTTCCTTGAGACGATTGACAACGAAGCCGACAATGATCGGCCGCGAATGCTCAGCTTCGCACCCTACACCTACCCGCTGAAGCCAAGCGAATATGTCCAGCGCCAAGTGCGGGTGTCAGTTGTGCACCAACAGGATGTTCTGCATCCGACGATAGACCGGGTTCCGGAAGGGATCATCGTCTTCTCATCCGATTTCCCGCATGTGGAAGGGCATCCCGATGCAGTCGCCATTTACTCCCGTCAGATTGACGACCTGAGTCCGTCCGCCCGCGAAAGCTTCTTTGGCCGCTCGGCATCGGAGCTGCTTGGCATTTGAACCTCGAAAGGGAAGCATAGCCATGGCTGATAGGCCGACAACGGACAGCATCAACGGTATCCGGCTGGATCATGTCTGGCGGGATTTCTGCGAGCAGCTGGCGCAGGCGGGTGAAGTCCTGATCCGCGAGCAGACCCCAGCGACTGCGTTGGAGCAGGCGGAGGGACTGCGATATCTCAGCCGCCTCACCCGCACCGCACTGAACATGCTGGTCGATTCCGGCGACCCGGACTTCCCGCGGATTTTCCTGCTGACCGACGACAAGATCAAGATCGGCGCGGACAATCCGGACAATCTCTACCAGCAGATCGTCGTCAAAGGGGACCGCGACTATCGCATCTGGGGCAAGCGCGGGACCGTCCCGTACTTGAGCGTGGGCAGCAAGGCCAACCGTTACGCGATTGACGGCACCATGGCATCAACCGGCGAGATCGAATTCGGTGACATGACGATCGAACCGGACGGCAGTTTCGAGATCATCGCCAGCCGAGAGCCCAAGCCTGGCAACTGGCTGCCGATGGCTGACGACACGACCCTGTTGATCATCCGGCAAACCTTCAACGACAAGGAGACCGAGGTTCCGGCCGAGGTCCATGTCGAGCGGATCGGCGGACCGCCCGCGCCCGCCTTGCTAACGCCTGACGCGATCGAGCAGCAGCTCAAGGGCGCTGCCGCATGGGTGCGCGGCACGGCGAACACCTTCGCTGACTGGTCGGAATGGTTCATGACCGCTCCGAACCGCATCTACGAGGGCAAGGACCAGTCGACCTGGTACCGCGCGGGCGGAGATCCCAAGATCTGGTACGGCCATCTCTATTATGATCTGCAGCCGGATGAGGCGCTCATCCTCGAGGTCATGCCGCCCAAGTGCCGCTTCTGGAATTTCCAGCTGGATAATTGGTGGATGGAAGCCCTCGATCATGTTCACCAGAAGATCTGGATCAACGGGTCGCAAGCGACCTATGAGCCGGACGGCCGCATAGTGGTGGTCTGCGCCGATCGCGACCCCGGCTTCGGCAATTGGGTCGATACCGCCGGCCATCGCCAAGGCACCGCCCTGTGGCGCTGGATCGAGGCGGAGGAGCATCCAGTGCCGCAGTGCCGTGTTGAAAAGCTTAGCGCCGAGTGAGCGCCATCGACGCGGCGCCCGCTGCCGCACCTAGCGCGGTATCGCCGAGCGCAAGCGAAGCTGAGCAACTCCCGGCCGGCGAACGGCTGGAGCGCCAACATTTCGGCCTGCTCGGGTTGCTCGCCTTTGACGTCAGCGTCACCAATGTTGTCTTGCCCTATGTCAGTCAGGACTTCGGGGTCGGCCCTGCGGTTCTTGGCCAGGCGCTGGCACTCGTCAGTCTCGGCGCGATCGCTGCGGCCTTGCTCATCCGCCTTGCCGACCGGTTTGGCCGCCGGCCGATCCTGCTACTGTCCGCCGCGGGGTTTGCCGCTGGGTCCCTGGCAACCGCGTTCGTGACCGACCTGTGGCAATATGCCGCCGTTCAGTTCTTTACCCGCATGCTGGCCATCACCCAGATCTCCTTGTCCTATCTGATCCTCAGTGAGACCTTGCCCGCCAGCTATCGGGGCCGCGCCAATGGGCTGCTCGGCTCGGTTGGCGCATTTGGTGCCGCTCTTCCCTTTCTGTTCCTTGAGTTCGGATTGTCCACGCCGCTGGGCTGGAGGTCTGTCTTCGTGATCGGCGGCGCTCCGCTTCTTGCCCTCCCGCTGCTGTTCCTGTTCCTGAAGGAAACGCCGACATTCCGCCGGTTGAGGACCGAGTCCCCGTCGATATCGCCGTGGACCACGCAGTTAAGACAGCTCGCTGCACCGGGCTTGCGACAGCGGGTGCTATTGTTGAGCTTGTACTGGCTGATCCTTAATTTCGTGATGTTCGGGGGCGCGGTATTTTTCACGGTCTACCTGGTCCAGGAACGCGGCTGGAGCGCGGCCGACCTGACATTCCTCGCCCCGGTGATCCTGATCGGTACACTCGCCGGGAACATCATATCCGGCTTCCTGCTCGATCATCTTGGCCGACGGATCACCATCTGCCTCTACCTCCTGATAATGGGCATTGGCTTGCAGCTAACCTATTCGGCGACGAGCCACACACTCATTGCCATCAGCTGGATCGTCGTTCAGGCCAGCGTCGGCATTTGGGCGGCGAGCTTCACGCTGAACTCGGAGCTGTTTCCGACCGAGCTTCGGGCAACAGCGAACGGCGTTTGCAACAATCTGATCGGGCGCTGGGGAATGGTAGCCGGACCCGCGGTTGCGGGCGCCATGGCCAGCTCCGTCGGTGGTGTCGGACAAGCCGGCTTTCTGCTCAGCTTTGCGATCTACGCGGCCATCCCGCTCGTCTGGCTCCTTCCCGAGACACGGGCGATCGCGTTGGACGATGAGGCGCTCAGCCCGTCGAGGCCGTAATGCCTCCGTCAACCACGATCTCGGTGCCGGTGATATATTTTGCCTCATCTGAAACGAGGAACAGGGTGGCGTTGGCGACGTCCCATGCATCACCCATCCGGCCCATCGGCACCTGGGCGTGGCGCTTGGCAACCATCGCGTCATAGTCGCCACCGCCGTAGCGGTCCGCCAATCGCTGAACGATCGGCGTGAACATCAAGCCTGGAACGACGCAGTTGAGCCGCACGCCCTTGCTTGCGAAGGCCACCGCAGTGACCTTGGTAAATTGCACCAGGCCGGCCTTTGCCGCCGCGTAGCCAACCTGATCCTTGCCGATCCAGCGCATCCCCGCGACAGACGAGATACTGACGATCGCTCCCGCGCCCTGATCAGCCATCCCCGGAAGGACAGCCCTGGTCATCAGGAATGCGCTGGTCAGGTTGAGGTCGAGCTGAGCACGCCACGTGGATTCATCCATGGTGGCCGGATTGCCGGGTTCAGAGCGGCCCACATTGTTGACCAGAATATCGATCCGCCCGAACTGCGCGAGCGTATCGCGCACCAACTGCTGCACCTGATCGCTGCAGGTGACGTCCCCCACGGCCGTATGGAGCGAATGGCCTTCCTGTTCGATAACGAGCCGCGTTTCGTCCGCTGCCTCCTGCGTCAGATCGATTCCCACCACCATCGCACCTTGACGCGCAAGAAGGGTCGCGATTGCCTTGCCATTGCCCCACCCTGGGCCATACGAACCGCACCCGGTGACAATCGCAACCTTGCCGTCAAGTCTCAGCATTTCTTCTCCCTCTCATCCCGGTGAGATTGCACGTCGACCTGAGACATCGCCACCCGGTTGACAAGCAGGCATTGGCGCTGACTCCATGGGAGAAGAGATGACGGACCGTACGCCCCGAATTACCTTGATCAGTGCCCTGACCGAGTCTCCTGGCCCGGCTGTCGCGGCGGTGCGCGAGCTGTGGCCGAACGCTCAGTTCAACAATCTGCTGGATGACTCGCTGGCGAGGGATCTTGCTGCGCTTGGGGAGATCACCCCCTCGATTTACGACCGTTTTTTATCGCTTGGCCGCTACGCCGCTGCCGCACATGGAGGGGAGCCCACGCGCGGTCTCCTGTTCACCTGTTCGGCGTTCGGGCCCGCTATCGATCGTGTGAAGGCGGACTTGAGCATCCCGGTCCTCGCCCCAAACGAGGGCGCATTCGACGAGGCGCTCGATCTCTGCCGCGAGCAACCGAGTAGTGGGCGGATCGGGCTCCTCCTGACGTTCGCGGGATCCGTTAAGCCGCTGTCGGATGAAATGGCCGCCATCGCTCGATCACGCGGCCAAGGTTGTCCGTCAGTCATCAGTGCAGTCGCTGATGGGGCGCTCCCCGCGCTGCAGCGGGGCGACACGGAACTGCATGACCGCCTGATCGCGGAAGCTGCCGCTGCGATGCCTCCCATTGATGTCCTGATCCTCGGGCAATTCTCAATGGCGCGAGCAGCACCGCTCGTCGTGGCCGTTCGAAGTGAACCCGTTCTCACCACGCCGCATGCGGCGGTACGCAAGCTCAAGCGTTTGGTCGAGGGTGGCTGAAGCGGCGGCCGCGCTTAAAGAGTTGGATCGATCAGCACCTTGCAGTGCGGCGAATTGGATCGGAGCCTCTCGAACATCGAAGGGAGTTCGTCGAGCGATATCGTTGCGGTATGAATCGGGGTTGCATCGATCGCGCTGGCGGCCATTGCGTCGATCACCGCCGCAAAATCCCGCTCCTCATAGGCCTGGCTGTAAGTGATCGTCACTTCCTTGCCCAGAGCGGTAAGCGGCGGCAACCGGTCCTCCTCGAACACCACGCCCGCGATCACGATCCTGCCGCGGAGGCCAACCAGCTCGACGGCCTGGTGAAGCATTCCCGGCAGGCCAACGCATTCGAACACGACCGTCGGCCGCCTACCGGCGTGGGAGGCGAAACGTTCCGCGACATCTTCCTTGCTGGGGTCGATTGTCGCCGTCGCTCCGACAGCCAAGGATCGTTCGCGGCGGACCTCTGCGGGCTCGCTCACCACCACATGCTTGACCCCTGCCCTTCGAGCAAACAAGGTCACGGCCACTCCGATCGGTCCGCCGCCGAGGACAAGGACGGTATCGTCCGGCCGCAGCTGAGCGCGCCCAACGATATGATGACCAACCGCGAGCGGCTCGATCATCGCCGCCTCATTCCACGTCACACCGTCAGGAACGCGCTGCAGCAGGTCGGCACGAACGCGGACGTACTGTGAGTATGCGCCCGGCGCATCTAGCGAATTGCCGATGTTCAGCATGTTCGGACATAGCGCCGGAAAGTGGTTTTGGCAGGCCTCGCAGGTCCGGCACGGCATCACCGGCAAGGCGGTGACACGATCGCCGCTTTTCCAGCCGCCGCTTACCTGCTGGCCGAGACCGACGATCGTTCCCGCAAATTCATGACCGAGGATCGTGCCTGGGGACGCGAAGCCCGGAAACTGGGTGACATGCAGGTCGGAGCCGCAAATCCCGGCACCGGCGACGGCAATGACAACCTCATCCTCCCGGGGCTGCGGATCGGGGACCGTCTCGATGCTCAGAGGCTGGCCGGCAGCCTGAAAGACTGCGGCCCGCATTTCAGGCGTCCAACAGCTGACGAGCCTGCCCGGTGAGTTCCGGCGGTCGCTGCTTCTGGAAGAAGTCGATGCGCGCGGACAGCAACTGCTCCGTCATCTCCGGCTGGGTCGATACCCAGAACTTGTTTGCCGCGACCTGTTCCAGAATCAATTTGCAGCCCTCGGCCAGATCCATCCCATATTCGCGCATCATCTCCCGCATGACGGTGCGGTGGCGCACGGCGCTCTCCGGCTCGCCAGCTCCAGCGTCTGCATCGAAAATGCTGGTTTTCAGCATCCCGGGCATGATCGAGCTGACATGGATCGGAGCCCCCGAATATTCCATCTCAAGGTACAGGCACTCGCTGAACGACTGCACCGCGTGTTTGGTCACCGTATAGGCAGTTTGCGTCGGCATGGCCGCGAAAGCACCGATCGAGGACAGGTTCGCAATCCAGGCTTCCTTGCCGCTCTTCAACATCCGGGGGACAAACGCTCTCACTCCATGGATCACGCCATGGATGTTGATGTTGAGCGTTGCTTCCCAGCGCTCGACGGGAATTTCCCACGTCAGCCCAATGGTCTCGATGCCCGCATTATTGATCAGCAGGCGCACCTCTCCGAAACGATCGAACACTTCCGCCGCAAGCCGATCCAGTTCCGCAGGCTTCGAAACATCGACGATGATCGCCTCCGCCGTTCCGCCGGCCGACTGAATTTCCGCCGCCACGCGCTGGGCGCGATCCCCGGATATGTCAGTCACCACCACCGTCATGCCGAGTTCGCCAGCACGGCGTGCCAGCCCTGAGCCAATTCCGGCACCTGCTCCGGTGATCACCGCGACTCCGCCGGTGAACTTCTCCCGATCAACTGACATCGATTTCCTCTACCGGCTTTGCATTCGCGAACGGCGGATCGTGCTGAACCCTGGCCGTTGGTTCAGGCGGTTTCGACCACCGAAAGGACGTGGCTTTTGTAACCGGGGAAGACGTAATCGAGTTCAATCACCATGCTCTCGCCGAGCGTTCCGCTGCTGAGCAGATCGGTCTCGATGAACGCCTGGACGCCGTTGCGCCCGTAAGCATACCGCTTCACGTCGCCATACAGCGGAGATTCGTCGAGCCGCTTATCGACCTCTGGCGTTCCCGGCAGCGATCGGTTGAGGGTGACCTTGACCCGGCCCTTGAGCTCCGGATCTTTTTCTCCAAGCTCTCTCACGTTGAGAACGATTTGTTCGAGGGTGTCGAGTGAATCGAGCAAAAACCCGACGTGGAAGCTGTATTCCGGATCGGATTCAATCGCCGCACGCATCTCACCAACGGCGGGATGTTCGTCGGGCGAGCCGATCTTCAGCGATTCATGGATCGCTTTCACCAGGTTGCGCTGCGCTTCCGGGACCGGAGCGAGAAAGAAGATTCCGTCGCCCCGTGCCTCATGCTTGGGATCCACGACAAAGCGATAGAAATGCGCGCCGTTGGGCAGAATCAGGTCCTGGGTCTCGACAAAGCCGATCAGTTTCATCAGCCGGGCCGCGAGCGGACCTTCCTCGGGCTTGTTGTAGTGAAGGGCGACGTGACCCATCGTGCATGAGCTTGGTGTTTGCGCAACTTGCGTAGCCATATTCGACGCACCTCTCGTCTGAAACATTGATCGACCCGTTGATTGCGCTGAATTCACATCACGAGTCTGGCCGGGCTGCAGTAAACCGTCCCCCGGAGGGTCACAAGCGCTTTAGTAAGCAGGCTTAGTTGCCGGTCAGCGATGCCGGCGCTCCAGGCATGTAGGAGTGGTAATAGCCTGCATTCCAGCCGCCATCGACGGCAAGCTCAGCTCCGGTGATGTAGGAGGCCTCGTCCGAGCAGAGGAACAGCGAGGCTGCGGCGATCTCGCCTGGCGCACCGATCCGCTGCAGGGGCACACGAGCGTAGTCCTTGTTCACGTCGGCGCCCTTCAACCCTTGGGGGTTGCCCATCACCGTGTCGACCCCGCCGGGATGGACCGAGTTGACCCGAATGCCGTGGTGCCCGAACTCGAGCGCCGCGGTCTTGGTCATGCCGCGAACCGCCCATTTGCTCGAGGAGTAAAGCGCGAGCGCATTGGCGCCGCGTAGACCATCGACAGAGGAAATATTGACGATGGCGCCCGATTGCGCACGGATCATCGCGGCACCGGCGTGCTTCATTCCAAGCAGCGGCCCCTTGACGTTGATCGAATAGACGCGGTCGATATCGGCGGCAGAGATGTTGGTAATCTCCGCGAAGTGAACCACGCCGGCGTTATTCACGAGCGCGTCGATCCGGCCATGCCGGTCAAGGACCTCAGCAACGAGCTGTTCCCAGCCGCTCTCGTCCGTGACGTCCAATCGCTTGAACATCGCAGCCCCACCCAGCTCAGCGGCGAGTTTCTCGCCTTCGTCGGCAAGCACATCCGCGATGATCGTGATTGCCCCTTCCTGGGCAAATAGCCGCGCGGTTGCTTCGCCCATACCGCGAGCACCGCCGGTGATCACGGCAACCTTATTTTCCAAGCGCTTCATGGCATCACTCCAACTCTTTTTATTTTTCCGCTGCGGTTTCAGGCGGTCTCCCGCAACACCGTTCGCAGCACCTTGCCGCCCGCATTACGGGGAAGCTCGCCGACGAATTCTACCGAGCGGGGAACCTTGTAATTGGCCATATTTTCCTTGGCCCAGGCGATGATTTCCGGCTCATTCGCGGTGGCGCCAGGGCGCAGCACGACAAAGGCTCTTCCGACTTCGCCCATCCGCTCGTCTGGGACTCCGATCACCGCGGCAATCTCGATTGCAGGGTGCGCGGCAAGCAATTTCTCGATCTCCGCCGGATAGCAGTTGAAGCCGCCGGTGATGTACATGTCCTTCTTGCGATCGGTGATCTTCAGATAGCCTCTCTCGTCGAGGCAGCCGATATCCCCGGTATGCAGCCAGCCATCCTCGTCGATCGACTCCCGCGTCGCTTCCGGATTGTCGAGATACCCGAGCATCACGCCCCGCCCGCGCACCAGGATTTCTCCGGACTCCCCAGGCCTCACCGGAGCGCGATCGTCGTCAATGCATTTGATCTCGATGCCCGGCAGCGCACACCCCACGGTGTGGGCCACCACTTCGGGAGAGTCCCCCTTGCAGGTCATGCTGATCGCGCCGCGCTTGAGCACACCGCCTTCGGTGGCATCGATAATCCGCGCGCTGCTCGCAGCGAAATCCCGCTCAAAC
>CBFGZJ010000054.1:0-9141 GCA_965653215.1 uncultured Sphingomonas sp.
ACGAAGCTTGTGTTTGCTCCATTCTCCAGCAGGCGGCGCACCAGATAGGGCAGCAATTCCTCATGACCACCAACCGGCGCATAGACCCGCAGCGGGATTTCGCCATAGCGGTCGGCGGCAGCATCGTAGAGCGCCTGTCCCATTCCATGCAGCCGCTGATACTCAACCGCGACCCCGGCTGAGGCTGCCATCGTTCGTACCGCCGCCAGGCTGTGCGCATTATGGGTAGCGAACTGCGGATACAGGTTCGGCGCGGCGTTGATCAGCGCCCGCGCGCAGGCAAGGTAGGACAGGTCGGTTGCCGCCTTGGTCGTATAGACCGGATAATCGGGCCGCCCCGCGACCTGGGCGCGCTTGATCTCGCTGTCCCAATAGGCGCCCTTGACTAGCCGGACCATGATCCGCCTGCCGCTCAACTGCGCCAAATTCGACAGCGCGCCGATGAGCCTGACTGCGCGCTTCTGATAGGCCTGGACGACGAATCCGACGCCGTCCCATCCACGCAACGAAGGCTCACGGGTGAGCTGTTCCAGCAATTTGCAGGAGAGGGTCAGCCGATCCGCCTCTTCCGCATCGATCGTCAGGTTCAGGCGGTGGACCGCGGCAGCCTCCGCGAGTCTCAGCAGACGTGGGTAGAGCTCGTCCCAGACACGCTCTTCCTGCACCGCCTCGTACCGCGGGCTGAGCGCCGACAGCTTCACCGAAATGCCGTGCCCACGTTCCGCGCCCGCGCTCTGATTGGCACTGCCAACGGTGGCAACCGCATGGGCGTAGATCTGCTCGTAGCGCTCGGCCGCAGCCATTGTTCGGGCACCCTCGCCAAGCATGTCGAACGAACAGAGCAACTGCTCCCGCTCTGCCCGCTGTAGCGCGGACTCAATCGTCCGACCCAGGACGAATTGCTCGCCCATGATCCGCATTGCGGCGGCAACGGCTTCACGGATGAGGGGCTCGCCAATTTTTGCCGCCAGGCGTTTGAGCCAGCCGCCGAAATTGCGCCGCGCTCCGGGCTCGATGTCGACCAGCCTGCCGGTCAGCATCAGCCCCCAAGTCGAGGCGTTGACGAACAGGCTGTCAGAATGGCCGAGATGGCTTTGCCAATCGCCCGAGCCGATGGTCTCCGCGATCAAGCGATCGCGCGTGTCCTCATCAGGCGTTCGCAGCAGCGCTTCGGCAAGGCACATCAGCGCCAGCCCCTCGCGACTGGCAAGCGAATATTCGTGCAGGAACCGTTCGACTAGTCCGTGCTCCGCCTGGCGTTCCCGCGCTACCTCGATCAGCGCAACTGCCTCATTGGTAATCGACCGCCGCTCGTCAGCGGATAGGGGCGGGGTCGCGAGGAGGGCTTCGACGGCCGATCCTTCATCCTGATATTTGATCTCGTCGAGATCGTCCCAGGAGGAAGACTGGATCACGGCAGAAGGATATCGGCTGCCGCGACGAAGGACAATTCAGCTATCGCAGGCGCAGCCCAATCCAGAACGTCCTCGGCAGGGATCGTTCGATGATCCCGTCGCTGCTGATTGCCGCCTCGACCTGTTCGTCCGTGAGATTCTCGCCGCGTAACTCCACGGCGATTCGCGAGGACAGGGGAGCGGAGGCAAACAGGTCGACAGTCGCCGCCGCTGCCAGCGAACGGCTGTTATTGTCGTCTTCATACTGACGCGACTGAAGTCGGCCGGTCAGCGCCAGCTGGAAGCCATGCGGAAGCGAAGGTTCGATAGTCCCTGATGCTTGGTGCCGTGGGGTCTGGGCAGGCCGGCGACCATCCAGCGCAGCCGCGATTCCGGAGGCCTGCACCCGTGCATCGGTGAACGCATAGGAGGCGCGGAACGCGATCCTGCCCAGATCAGCCGCTCCATCCACTTCGATCCCGCGGCTACGGATCGAATCGAGATTTTCCCGGCGACGGGAGTTGGGTGCGAGGGTGACATTGGCGATCGCGTGGTTGAGGCGATTGGTGAAGCCGGTCACCGAAACGCGGACAGCTTCAGCGGGAGTCCAATCCGCTCCAATCTCCGCTCCGGCGAGGCGCTCCGGCTCCAGCAGCGCATTGGCGGCGGTTGTTTCCGCGCCGACCCGGAACGGCCGGTAAAGCTCGTTCAAAGTCGGCAATCGCCAGCCACGGTACACCGCAGCGCGGAGCTTCATCGTCCTTGAACCCTGCCACGCGAGACCAATCCGGGCGGTCGGCTCCCAGCCCGAGCGTCGGTCGAATTCCTCCTCAAGCAGCGAGGAGTCGGGAAGCGCGAATGTGCGCAGATGGCCCTCGTCAATGACCCACCGGTCGAGGCGGGCTCCAACACTCAGGTGGAGCGGCCCGCTCTCCCACGACCCATCGGCGAACACCCCGGCGGTCAAGCTTTTCCCGCCGGCTTCGCGGCGACGGGTTGGCCGGCCATCGACAAACAGGAAATGCTCTCGCGTTTCGCCCTCGACCGAGCGCGCATCGACGCCGAGGCGAACTGCGACAGGTCCGGCTAACGGCGCAAACTCCGCGCGGCCGCCGATCGCGCGGGACGGCACGGAGAATTGATCGAGCGCCGGAGACACTGAGGTTCGCTCCGCATTGACGCTGGCGAACTCGCTCGAAAATTCCCGGGTCTGGACATAGCCGAGAAGCGACCAGCGAGTGCGTCCCTTGCCGACGATCCTCACCGACCCGTCAACGCCCTCATTTCGGTTGTCAGTGAACGGAAGTCCTCGGTCCCGCTGATCCTTGAACCCGGACAGATTGAGTTGGGCCTCGATATCGTTCGTGATCTCGAACACTGCGCGTGCCGCCGCCGAACCCTGGCGGTAGGGGGCTCTGCGATCCACGGGTCCGCGATCCGCCGCGACGACCGGGACGAACCCGTCACCACGCGCATACGCGCCGCTCAGCGTCATGAACCCGCCGCGGCCGCTGAGGGCGAGGCTTGCCCGGCCATCGAGGGAGTCGCGGCTGCCGATGGCCACGCTGCCCGCCACGGCCTGGTCTGTCGCCGCTCCTGAGCTTTCGAGCTCGATCGTTCCGGCGAGCGCGCCGGGGCCGAAGTAGCCGCTGCCGCCGCCGCGCGTGACGCGCACCTGATCGATCCGGTCGGTCGAATAAGCTGGAAAGCTGATCCAGCCTCCGAACGGGTCCGACTGCGGCACTCCGTCAAGCAGCAGCAACGCCCGGCTCGAGGCATTGCCGCCGAGCCCACGCAGCGAAATGCCCTGATTGGTGGGGTGCGTCGACCGCGAGTCCGAACGGCGGAAACTTTGCACTCCTGCGACGTCGCGCAGCACGTCTTCCAGGCGGCCGCTGGCGGACTGCTGAGCTCGCTTCCGGTCAATTGTCACGACGTTCAGCGCTGCGGCTGAAGGAGCCGCGTCAAGCCCGCGGCCAGTGACGACGATGTCAGCGGCTGACGCGGCGCTGGCGAGCGGCGCAAGAACAGCAATCAATCCAATTGAGCCTGACATTGGCCAAGGCCGGTAGCGGCGCGCCCCGGCTTCGCATAGTCACGAAGGGCAGAATCCCTTAGGCCGTCGCTTCAGCCTTCGCTTCAATCACGCTTCTTGGTGCGCCGGAGTCATACCCGACCGCCTCGCCGATCAGCAGCAGCGTCGGATCGGCCTCGCTGATCGTCTGCACCAGGAATGGGAGGGCCGACAGCTTGCCGCGCAGGATCCGCTCGGTCGGAAGCGATGCGTTGACCGCCACCAGCACCGGCGTCTCCGGGTTCTGCCCGGCCTTGATCAGCGACTTGGCGATGAGCGCGGCCTGCGATCGGCCCATGTAGATCGCCAGCGTGGCGTCGGGTGCGGCGAGCGCTTGCCAGTCGAACTCGATTGCTTCTCCCTCTTTCGCCTGAGCGGTCATCAGGGTCAGCCGACGTGCGACTCCCCGCAGCGTCAACGAGGTCAGTGCGCTCGCGGCCGCGGCACTCGCGGCGGTGATCCCCGGGCAGATATGAACCGCGACTCCCTGCCGCCGAAGATAGTCCATTTCCTCGGTCGAGCGGCCGAACACCGACGGGTCGCCGCCCTTGAGGCGAACCACCTTCTTGCCCGCCCGCGCCGCTTCAACCAGCAGCCAGTTGATCATCGCCTGCGGCTTGCTGGGGCGGCCTGCGCGTTTGCCGACGCTGACCGTCAGCGCCTGCGGGCAGAGCTCGAGGATCGCATCGCCGACCAGCGCGTCGTGAAAGACGATCTCCGCCTCGCGCAGCAGCCGCTCGCCTTTGCGGGTCAGAAGCTCCGGATCGCCTGGCCCAGCCCCGACCAGCCAGACCGAACCGGGAGTCATCGTCTCAGCCATTGACCGCCTCCTTGCGGCTTTCGGCAAGAAGCCGAGCAAGCGCCGGGCGGCACGAACCGCAATTGGTTCCTGCCTTCAGCGCTGAACCGATCGCAGCCACGTCGGCGAGCTGTTGTTCCGCGATCGCCGCGACGATGGTCCGCATCCCCACGTCGAAGCAGGCGCAGACAATCGCGCCTCGGTCCGGCTGAGCACCGGGCGCTCGTCCGGCCAGCACCCCCGGACCCTGTGGCTGCGACAATTGGCTGATCAGCCAGTCGCGCGATGGCAGCCCGCCGCTTTGGGAGAGGAAGAGCACTGCTGCGAGCTTGCCATCGCGCAACACGGCGACACGGCGGATGCCGCGCGCCGGATCACTTGCCTCCATGACCTGGCCCGCTGGCAGGCAGCGTTCCAGCCTGGACGAATCTCCCATCCCGGCGACCTCGTAGAGGTTTCCGCCGGGGACTGTGACCTTGGTCGCCCACAGGCAGTTTGGCTTCTGCTCCGGTTCGCCACGAACGATGAGGAAACCATGCCAGTCGACCGGTTGTGGATCGATGCGGGCGGGCGTCATCTTGAATCCGGGCTGACCCGAAATCAGGTCGGTCAGCGGACGCGCCAGCATCCCGGTGCGGCCGCCGCTGGACTGCTGATCGGTCCAGTGGATCGGCGTGAAAATCTCGCCCCGGCGCTGCCCCTCGTTGAATGCAACGCGGAACACAGATTGCCCATGAGCGGTGCTGACTTTCGCCAACGCGCCATCGGCGATGCCCGCCGTCTCAGCGTCCTTCGGGTGGATTTCTACCAGCGGCTCTTCGCGGTGGTGAGCGAGCTTCGCGGACAGGCCCGTGCGGGTCATGGTGTGCCATTGGTCGCGGTAGCGTCCGGTGTTCAATGTCAGCGGCCAGTCCGACGGCGTTTCCGGCAGCGGCATCTGCTCGACCTTGACCAGCCGGGCGCGACCGTCCGCGGTCGGGAACCGCCCATCGGCAAAGATCTGGTCTCCGCCCCAACGGAACGGCTCCATCTGCTGATAGGCGGCGTTCCCGGTTGCCGCGTGGCCGGGCAGCGCAAACCGCCGCTTGCCCTCATTGTGGAAGTTGGCGAGCGCCGCATGCTCACGCCAGATCTGCGCGGCGCGGTCATAGTTGAAATGGTCGCGCCAACCCATCCGCTGCGCCACCTGGCTGATAATCCACCAGTCCGGCTTCGCCTCGCCCGGAAGGGGAAGGAATGCCCGCTGGCGGCTGATCATCCGCTCGCTGTTGGTGACGGTGCCGTCTTTCTCCGCCCAGCCGGCTGCCGGCAGCCGGACATGCGCATCCCGGCTCGAATCGGTCTCGGCCATGATGTCGCTGACCACCAGAAACTCGCAGTTCTTCAGCGCATCGCGAACCCGCGCCGCATCCGGAAGGGAGACCGCCGGGTTGGTCGCCATGATCCACAGGGCCTTGACCTCGCCTCGCCGGACCGCACGAAACAGGTCGACCGCTTTCAGCCCGGGTTTGGCGGCCATGCGCTCGGCGGCCCAGAAACGGCCGACCGTTTCGACATTCTCTGGTGCGAAGTCCATGTGCGCCGCGAGCGTGCTCGCCAGGCCGCCGACCTCGCGGCCACCCATCGCGTTGGGCTGACCAGTGATGGAGAAGGGCGCAGCGCCCCGCTTGCCGACCCGGCCGGTCGCGAGATGGACGTTCACGATCGCATTGACCTGATCGGTGCCGCGGATCGACTGATTGATGCCCTGGCTGAACATGGTCACCGTCCGCGGAGTCGCCGCGAACAGATCGTAGAATTTGGCGAGCTCGGAAGGCGAGACGTCGCAGGTCTTGGCCACCGTCCACAGATCGTGCCCCTGGCCGAGCGATTCCCAGAAGCCCTCCGGCACATTCACCGAATGACCGAGGAACTGCTCGTCGATGATCCCGGCCCGCACACAATGGGCCAGCAGCCCATTCATCAGCGCCACATCGGTGCCGGGTCTGAGGGCGAGATGGATGTCTGCGTCGTCGCAAGTCTCGGTCCGGCGGGGGTCAATCACCACCAGCTTCGTCCCGCGCGTCGCCCGCGCGGCCTGGATGCGCTGGTAGACGATCGGGTGGCACCACGCGGTGTTCGATCCGACCAGCACGATCAGGTCGGCCGCCTCGAGATCGTCATAGGTCGCCGGGACCACGTCTTCGCCGAACGCGCGGATGTGCCCCGCGACCGCACTCGACATGCACAGCCGCGAGTTGGTGTCGATGTTGCCCGAGCCGATGAAGCCCTTCATCAGCTTGTTGCCGACATAATAGTCTTCGGTCAGCAGCTGGCCGGACACATAGAAGGCAACGCTGTCCGGCCCATGCTTGCGGATGGTCTGCGCGAACTTCTTCGCAACCAGGTCGAGGGCCTTGTCCCAAGTGGCGCGGCGGTTGCCGATCATCGGGTAGAGCAGCCGCCCTTCGAGCCCGACCGTCTCCCCCAGATGCGTGCCCTTGGAGCAGAGGCGTCCGCGGTTGGCCGGATGCTCCGGATCGCCGGCGATGGTTACGCTGCGGCCTTCGCCGGGGGTCGCCAGGATTCCGCAGCCGACGCCGCAATAGGCGCAGGTGGTGCGGACGCGAGTGGTCATGTCAGGCAGCCTTGGCCTCCGGCACAGGCCAGGCGATCATCACCCGCTCGCCGTCGAGCTTGACCGCGACGACGGGTACACAGCCCTTGTCGTCACCTAGCGCTTCCCCGGTCGCGAGGCTGATCCGCCAATTATGCAGCGGGCAGGCGACGGCATGCCCATGGACGATGCCTTGGCTGAGCGGCCCATGCTTGTGGGGACAGCGGTTCTCAAGCGCGAAGATTCGGTCGTCCTGCGTCCGGAACACGCCGATCTCGCCCGACGACAGCTTGACCGTCCGCGCGCCCTGGCGCGGGATGTCGTGGATGCTGCCGATGTCGATCCATTCACTCATGACGATTACTCCGCCGCCAGAAGTTGCTGATGAAGGTGCGAGTCCTCACCCGCGGCGCGCTTCGCCCACGGATCGTCCTGCATGAACTGCTGCGAGAAGCGGAACCGCGCCGCATAGGTGGCGACGGCCTCCGGATCGTCGAACAGTTGGGACTTTACATGGGCGAGCCCGACCCGCTCGATCCACGGCGCAGTCCGCTCGAGATAGAAAGCTTCCTCGCGATAGAGCTGGATGAACGCCGCGCAGACGTCGAGTGCTTCCTGTTCGGTCGCGACCTTGCACAACAGGTCGGTCGCGCGGACCTTGATCCCGCCATTGCCGCCGACGTGAAGCTCATACCCGCTGTCGACGCACACCACGCCGAAGTCCTTGATCGTCGCTTCCGCGCAGTTGCGCGGGCAGCCGCTGACCGCGATCTTGAACTTGTGCGGCATCCATGACCCCCAGGTCATGCGTTCGATCGTGACTCCGAGGCCGGTGGAATCCTGGGTTCCGAAGCGGCACCATTCGCTGCCGACGCAGGTCTTCACCGTCCGCAGCGACTTGCCGTACGCGTGGCCGGAGACCATCCCCGCAGCGTTGAGATCGGCCCACACTGCGGGCAGATCCTCTTTCTTGATCCCGAAGATGTCGAGCCGCTGACCGCCGGTCACCTTGACCATCGGCGCGTCATACTTCTCAACCACATCTGCGATCGCCCGCAGCTCGCGCGGGTTGGTAAGCCCGCCCCACATCCGCGGCACCACCGAATAGGTGCCGTCCTTCTGGATGTTGGCGTGCATCCGCTCGTTGACGAAGCGGCTCTGCTGGTCGTCGACATATTCGCCGGGCCAGGCGCACAGCAAATAATAGTTGAGCGCGGGGCGGCAGGACGAGCAACCGTCCGGGGTCGACCAGTGCAGCTTCTGCATCACTTCCGGGATCGCCTTCATGCCCTGAGCGACGATCTCGCGGCGGACGTCGGCGTGGCCGAAGCTGGTGCACTTGCACAAAGTCTTGGCGCCTTGCTGCACCTCATCGCCGAGCGTGAGAGCGAGCAATGTTTCGACCAGCCCGGTGCAGCTTCCGCACGACGCCGAGGCCTTGCAGGTCGAGCGCACCGCATCGAGGCTGCATGCCCCGGCGTTGATCGAAGCGACGACCTTGCCCTTGGTGACGCCGTTGCAGCCGCAGATCTCGGCATCGTCCGAGAGCGCCGCAACGGCCGCCCTAGGGTCCGACTGCCCACCTCCGGAGGCGTAGGATTGGCCGAAGATCAGGAAGTCGCGGATATCGGCGACGTCTTCGCCCTTGCGGATCAGGTCGAAATACCAGCTGCCGTCGACGGTATCGCCGTACAGCACTGCTCCGGCGACGGTGTTGTCGCGGATGACCAGCCTTTTGTAGATGCCGCGCGAGGCGTCGCGTAGAACGATGTCTTCGGCTCCCTCGCCGCCCGAGAAATCGCCCGCCGAGAAAACATCCAGGCCGGCGACCTTGAGCTTGGTCGAGGTCGGGGCAGGGGTGTAACCGCTTGGCTTTTCCACCAGGCCGTCGGCGAGGCTGCGGCACATGTCCCACAGCGGCGCCACCAGCCCGTAAACCTGGCCGTCATGCTCGACGCATTCACCGACGGCGAGGATCGAGGGATCGGACGTGACCATATGGTCGTCGACCTGAATTCCGCGGCCGACCGCCAGGCCCGCTTCCCGCGCGAGGGCGACCGACGGTCGAATGCCGACCGCCATCACCACCAGGCTGGCCGGGATTTCGCGACCATCCTTCAGCCGCACGCCCTCGACCTTGCCGCTGCCGCTGCAGGTCGGGCAGGTGCCAGGGCTCTGCATGCGCAGCGGCACGGTGACCCCGAGCACGGCCTCCTCGAAGGAGAGCGTCGCCTCGGTCTCGACGTCCTGGCCGCGGGCCGGGCCGGACGCGGCCTGG
>CBFGZJ010000055.1:0-9117 GCA_965653215.1 uncultured Sphingomonas sp.
AGTTCGGCGGTCCGGACGGCGGGGACGGCGGACGCGGCGGCCATGTGTTCGCCGTGGCCGATCCCAACCTCAACACGCTGGTCGACTTCCGCTTCGGTAAGTCGCCATTGAGTCGCGAGCAGTTCAAGGCGTGCGGAGTCTACCCGTTCCGCGCGTTCAACTTCATCGCGGTTCCGCGGCGCGGCGAAAATACGCGCGCCGACGCCCAACTCGCGCAACCCGTCGCAGGAGCAGGAGCATCCTAATGCCCTGGAAAACCATGGCACTGCTCGTGGGCTCCACCCTTGCCGTCGCTGCGGTCGCGCTGAACCAGGCTTTGCAGGTCGACAAGGGTCCTGCGGCGGTCGTGACCGCCCAGTCAGCGGCTGCTCCGGACCCTGATCAGACGGTGCGGGAACTGCGCTGGGGCCCCATGTCCGTCGGCGCGGGCGGTTTCGTCACCGGTCTCGACATTGCCAAGGATGGAACCACGGTTGTCCGAACGGATACTTATGGCGGCTATCTGTGGGATGCCAAGGCGCAGCGCTGGCAGCAACTGGTTCGCGCGTCGTCGATGCCCGCTCCCTACGCTGCCGTCGACAACGGCGCCGGGGCCTATGAGCTGGTGATCGCGCAAAGCCGGCCGAACATCTTCTATCTCGCCTATCTCGACACCGTATTCCGCTCCGACGACCGCGGCCGTACCTGGCGCAAGACGTCCTTCGGACCGATCAAATTCAATGCAAATGAAAACCAGGGCCACGGCAGCAAGATGGCGGTCGACCCGCGCAACCCGGATCATCTGCTGGTCGGCACGCAGACGGACGGCATGTGGCGCTCAAGCGATGGCGGCAGGAGCTTCACCAAGACAAGTCTCCCCAATGGGACAGCTCATCCGAACGGCACCCGTCCCGGTATCCTTGGAATTACCTTCAATCCCGCCAGCGGCGTGAGGGACGGCCGCACCGCGGAGGTCATCGCGTCATCCTTCGGCCACGGCGCATACCGCTCAGGCGATGGCGGCCTGACTTGGACCCGGACTCCGGGCGGTCCGAACAACGCCATCCGCCATGCCTGCGCCGCGACTGACGGCTCGATCTACGCGACCGACTGGTCTGGCCCAAATCCGACGAAATATGGCGAGAACCGGCTGTGGCGCTGGAAGGCGGGCTGGACCGATCTCGGGGACCCATCGAACAAGCAGGTCAACCACAGCGTTGCGTGTGATCCGTTCGACCCGGCCAGGATCGTCGTGGGAACTGAGGGCGGGCACCTCAATCAGAGCCTCGACCGCGGCGCCACTTGGACCGGGCTGATGTGGGAAGTCACGCGCAAGGCGACCGACATCCCCTGGCTGGCATGGACCGAGGAAGGGTACATGACCAACGGAGAGCAGCGGTTCCATCCGACGATCCGCAACCGCATCATGTTCGCCCAGGGCATTGGCGTCTGGTTCACCGACCTCGCCCCGAATGCGAAGTCGGTGGAATGGACCTCGCAGAGCCGCGGGATCGAGCAGTTGGTCGCCAATCAGGTGCTTGCGCCGCCGGGCGGCAAGCCGGTGCTGGCTTCGTGGGACCGGCCGCTGTTTTACATGGGAGCGCCAACTTCGCCCGATCGGTATCCTGGGTCGCACGGACCGGACAGGGTGGACTCGATCCAGATGGGTTGGGCGGTCGATTATTCGCTGAGCAAGCCGTCGCACTTGGTGGCTCTAGTCAATTGGGGCAAGGAAAAGTCCGGCTATTCGACCGATGGCGGCAAGAGCTGGAGAGTCTTTCCTTCTCAACCGAATTTTGGCGCGACGGGCAAATTGGGCGGGGGGATCGCCGTCAGCACACCCGCCTACTACCTCAACCGGCACATCATCGCTTCCGATAAGGCCGTTCCCGGCACGTTTTACGCCTATAACTACTTGCGCGGCCTGTACCGCAGCCAAAATGGCGGAGACAGCTGGACGCTGGTCAAATCGGGTGAGCTAACCTCCTGGTCTGGTTTCAATGCCGAGTTGAAGACCGTCCCCGGCAAGGCCGGACATCTTTTCTTCACAGCCGGTCACCAGTCCGGGCCTTCAAACCCTGGCGACGTCCCGCTGGTTCGATCCGTAGACGGAGGAGTAAGCTGGCAGCCCGTCCCCAATGTAAAAGAAGTCTATAGTTTTGGGTTCGGCAAGTCGCGCGATCCAGGAGGCTACCCGACCATTTTCATCGCGGGGTGGGTCAACAATGTTTACGGCGTGTGGATGTCGGACGACAATGCGCAAAGCTGGCGCAAGATGGCCAGTTTCCCCAACGACAGCCTGGACATGATCAAGACACTCGATGGGGATAAGACGGTCTACGGACGCGTCTACGTGGGTTTTGGCGGCTCCAGCTACGCCTGGGGACAGCTCCCGCGGGGCTAGAGAGGATAAGCAGGCTGTTGCGTTAGCCTGTGCGACGAAGATGAACGGCAAGGACAGCAAGCGAGGCCAGAGCTACCCGTGAAATGGATCTTCCTCCTCGGACTCCTGATGATCACGCCAGTGATGGCGGTGTTTCTGCGGCACAACCCGAAGCATCTGCGGCTCGCTGGCTTCGCGATAGGAATTCTGCCGTTCCTTCTCAGCGGTCTCAACCTCACCGCCTCCCCAATTGCCTGGCCCTACTGGCCGGGCACGGTGAAGGGCATGGACATCTCCCTGCTGGACGGGGTCGCACTCGCGGTGATCGCCGCCACCGGCCGCGCATCGACTCCGCTACCGATCAAGCTGGCGCTGTCGGTCTATGTGCTCGCGATGATCGTCTCCACCGTGGCTGCTCCGATCAAGGAGCCGGCGATCTTCTACGCCTGGCAGGTCCTGCGGACGATCCTTGTGTATGTCGCGGTGCTCCGTGCCTGCGCGACCGTTAGCGGCTTCCCCGTCTCTGTCCTGGCCGGAATGGTCGCGGGGATCGTGATGCAGGCTGGGATCGCCGCCTCGGAATATGCCGGCGGAGCCGTGCAGGCCGGAGCCTGGTTCGGTCACCAGAACTTGCTCGGAATGGCGGCGCACTTTGGTGTTTATCCGGCCTTCGCCCTCCTGCTGTCGGCATATCGGCCGAAGATGGGACTACTGGCATTCGCAGCCGGACTGCTGATCGCCTTCACCGGCGGATCGCGAGCAACGATCGGCCTGCTCGCGGCCGGTCTTGGGCTGACTTTGGTCCTGTCCGCCTGGCATCATTTTTCGGGACGAAAGGCCGCGTTCGGGATCGCCGCGATTCTGGTCCTGCTGGCTGCCGGCCCCGTCCTCTATTCCGCCGTTCAACGCCGGTCCGACGACATGCGCGCCTCGAGCAGCTTTGAGCGTAACAACATGAACAATGCGGCTCGAATGATCATCGCCGACCATCCGCTCGGAGTTGGCGCAAACCGCTATGTGATTGTCGCCAATGTCGAGGGCTACTCCGAACGGGCGGGGGTCAACTGGTTCGAGGGCAATCGTTCGTCGCCCGTCCACAACAGCTATCTGCTGGTGAATGCCGAACTGGGGTGGCTCGGACTGTTCGGCCTAATCGCGCTCTTCGCAACGATCATCGCCACTGGCTTCCGGGCGATCCTGCGCGCCGCGCCGAGCGAAGACAGCGAGTTGCTGGTCGGGGTTACGGCGTCGCTGATCGTGCTTAGCGCTCACATGTATTTTGAGTGGGTCACCATGTACTTCCACATCCACTATCTGATCGCGATCAACACCGGTCTGCTGGTCGGGCTCCGCGCCCGGGTGGTCGCTGACCGGCGTGAGCGGCAGGTCACGGGCCCATCGGCCTTCAGCCGGCCGGCGAAGGAGCTTAGTCCGTCAGTCTAGTGAGCCCCGCGCCACCTAGGCGGGAACGAAGCCATGCTTCCGCTGCAGTTGCCCGTAGAGCGACCCGGGGTGGTACAGGATGCCCTTGTCGAGGCCCTTGTCCCGCCAGATCTCGTTGGACACATGGATCGCCCGAGACCCGGACCGGAGATAAGCTGCCCGAAAATCCCTGTCGGTCAGCTGACGGAGGAGATGCCTGACGAAGCGAAGCTTGTCGATGAACCAGTCTCCGCTTGTTCGATAGACCAGCCAGTCGATGAAATAATAGGGATAGGGGTTGAATTCCCACCAGGGAGCGACGTTCGCGCGGAGCGAGAACTGGTCGACCAGCTCATTGACCAGCATTGGACCGATCCGAGTGTACTCCCGTTCGCCTCCTTGGGCGAGAATCTCATCACAGCGTGTCTTGAGCCATTGCATGTGCCGGTCACCCGGCCTGCACCACATCGCGCTGGGAGTGGCATATTCGCCGGCTGGCCCCTCCCACTGGCTGGCGATTCGAAGCTCGGTCGGCTCCGGCAACACGCGCAGAGCGATATGGTCGGTGTCAAACCACCAGCCGCCCCGCTTGAACAATAGATAATAGCGGAATCGGTCCGCGAAATTTGCGTAACTTCCGCCGCGCGCCCCCGGCCCGAGAAAGACGTCGTCTTCGGCGATGATCTCCCGCGCGTCCATCTCAACGACGCCCTCAGGCACCCGCTCGAGCTTCGCGTAGCTGTACAGGTGAACATCATAGCCGACGTTGAGGAACGACTGGAGGCACACTTGCTCAAGCGGCGAAAGTCCGGGGCCGACCCACAGAAATTGAGCGACTTGCTTCGACATCACAGACCTTTGCCGCACCTTAGCTCAACGTGCTGCTTGCGAAACTGGTAAATCCATTGAATGCGGAGCGGTGGCGCTCGCGCCAGCTGGACCCGTCACACTATAGCGCTGCCGCTAGTGAACGGCGCCGGTAATCCATTGTCCGAGCATGGTCTTCAGCGAACGACGGCCCGGCTCGAATGAGGACGCCTCCCGCGGAGCGCTCGCCTCCGGCGCGTCATACATCTGGAGATTGGGCGGCGTGCGGGGACGGAGCGTCTCGCGGCCGCGCATCATGTCCTCGGCCATCGCCAGCGCGCGGTGCACATCCTCACCGGTGAACGGCTTCATCAAGCAGCCAAGCGCCAGGTCCGGCATGGGAAAGCTCGGCGCCTTGCCGCTGACGAACAGGCAGGGAATGGTGAGGTCATTCAGCCGCACGGCAACAGAGAATCCTGTCGACCCGTTGGCGAGATGCAAATCCACTAGCGCCAGGTGCGGGTCATGCTCCTCCGCGGCAGCGACTGCACTGGCAAGGTCCCGCTCGATCCCCACCACGCGGTAGCGCGGATTATCCTCGATCAGATATTTCAAGGTGGTGGCGAGCTGAGTGTCGTCCTCGACGATCAGGATCTTCAGCACCCCGGCCCTCCAAACCGTAATTTCCGTTCGGTTCCAAGAGCATGCTCGCCCAAAATGGATTCGATGCGAATCCCTGATCAGCGAATTAACGACGAAGCGACTCGCGGGAGCGCTGAGCGGAGGATAAAACTCCGCTCAGGCGCTACGCCCGATAAAAGATGTGTGCGCCGATCTTCTCAACCCGGCTCAGGCGGCGACCCCAGGAGGGCGCGACATAGTCGGCGTGATACCACAGCACGTCACGGCTGAGGTCCGTCGTCGCAACCTTGCCGAGGGAGATGCGGGCAACCGCCTGCGCCTTCTTCCAGTAGGGGCAATTCGCGTTGATCCGCGGAAACTGGCCGGCGCGAACGAACGAGAATTGGGCCTTCTGCTTGACCACGGCGCAAAGACTGGTTGGATAGCGTCCGGACGTAGCGCGGTTTTGCACCACCTCTGCGACTGCAAGCTGGCCTTCTAGCGGCTCACCCTTGGCCTCAAAATAGACCGCGGTGGCGAGGCAGTTCAGCTCTTCCGTCAACGGCGCCTCGATGCTGTAGGCACGCACCAGTTCAGTCAATGACATGGTCGAAACAGTGCTCGTGACCTGCGGCGCACTCGATGTCGCGGGAGCCGAAGCCGGCCCAATCGCCTGGTTCACCACTGCCGGAACCAGCTGCGGCGCGGCAACCCCGACCGGCTGAGCCATCGCACTGGTCGCGCAAAGCGCAAAAACCCACCCCGCGGCGGCGGACATGCCGCCGTTTGCATAGAAACGCTTCAATCTTCTCTCTGTCTTTGGCGGCTGCACGTCGCGAAGGCGGCAGTTTGTGCCGTCCAACGGTCCGATGCATCCGTCTTGCCCTGGAGCCCGGCGCTATGCGCTGCAGGCTCTCTCGCTCTTGCTGCGGTGCAACATAGGGATAATCCGGATGTCGACAACCGTTGATCGATGGATCGTTGGCTCAGCGGGATAAGCTGCGGATCGTTTTTGATTAGTCGCTCGGGCTTGCAGGAACGGTCTCCCTCTATCTAGCAGAGGGGCGAAGGAGCGGCGCGAATGGCCTATTGGCTGATGAAATCGGAACCAAGCAGCTATGGCTGGAATGATCTGGTGCGCGATGGCGGAACCGAGTGGGACGGCGTCCGCAATCCGACCGCGCGGATCAATCTGCGGGCGATGAGGGTCGGCGACGAGGCCTTCTTCTACCATTCGATGGACCAGAAGGCGGTGGTCGGGATCATGCGCATCACCCGCGAGGCCCAGCCCGACGCCAAGGATCCCGCCTGGGTGTCGGTCAGGGTTGAGCCGGTGCGGCCGATCGGCCCGGTCGAGCTCAAGGCGATCAAGGCCGAGCCGGCGCTGGCGGCGATGGAGCTGATCCGCCAGTCGCGGCTGTCGGTCGCGCCGGTCCGCGAGGAGGAATGGGGGACAATTCTAAGGATGGCGGGCGCGTGACCAACGGAAATCCCCTCCCCTTCAGGGGAGGGGATGAAGGCTGACGGTTCGCTCCGCGCGAGCGGCGGCCGGAGGCGCGGAAGGTCACGAAAGTCACGCTACGTCCCCTTCCCTTTCGCCCCGCCCAAACCAGCCGGATGGCGGACTGAACAGGTTGCAAGTCGCGGCGACGCATTCATCGCCACGGGTTCAGCACAGAAGCAGGCGTGTAGGACAGAGGTTTCGAACTGTAACGGAAGCCCCTCTCCTTTAGGGGAGGGGTTGGGGTGGGGAGCTGATAAATGTCGAGGCGCTTGTTGCCCCCACCCCTCGCGCTGCGCGCGTTCCCCTCCCCTATAGGAGAGGGGATGATTCGGGTTCAGGTACCGACTTGATTGCTTCGCTCCACTCGCAATGACAGATGCAGGCGAAGGGGGCTGTCACGCCGCTTTTTGCAGGCGCTCTATTTCTTGGGCGAATTCGAAGCACAACTGGTTTGCTTCGTCCTCAGGCAGCCATCCGGCCATTTGCGGGAAGAGGATCTGCCATTTCTCGAGGTCGCGTTTTGCCCACGGCATGTGCTCAGCCGCCTTCGCCTCCGCCAACAGGCGCTCCAGCCGCCGCCGTGCTTCAGCCTGGAAATCCATGACCTTGCGTGGCGCCGGCCGATGATCGGCGAACAGGTCGGCTTGCGGCGGGGTGTTTCCGAACAGGTCAGGATCGCTCATCGGCACTCTCGGCCGGTGAACCTAATCCAGTCCAAGTTCCCGGCGAGTCAGGGTATGATTCAACGCATCCTGAAGGACAAGGTCGGCTTCGTCGAACAGGTGGATAAGTTCGTTGATCCTTCCGGTAATATCCCGAAATTCAGAGATGAAGGCGTTATCCACAGAAATCCCTTCGCGGCCGGCAAGCCATTTCTGCAGGATCCGATAGCCGCTAACTGCAAACTCCCACACGGCAGCGGGAATGCCACTAACCTTGCCGCTGCCGTCATCGCAAAGAACAAGCTCGCCTTCGTTCCGATCGCCCGGCCCGATAAGGCGCAATCGGCCGCGCGGCGTGGTTTCGATCCGCGTGATGGCGTTGGTCAGAAAGGAGGCGGCAGGCGGACGCTCAAACGTTTCGATCTCCCGGATCGACTTCCCCACGGTTGCGGCGCGATCGAACACTGCTTTGCTGGCCGGGAAAGGAATGTGAGGAAAGACATCTTCCAGGTCTTCGGCAAAGCGCAGCGTGTAACTCGTTGCCGACAGCAGCGCCAGGATCGCGTCGAACACGTTCTGCGGCTCGACGGGGAAATGGTAGGCGAGTGATAAGCCGTCGAGTACCTCGGACTTGAGGTTGATTGGCCCCTGCCCCGGACGATGGTCGTATAGTGGAAAGGCGTAACCGCCCCGTCCGCTAAAACTGTGATAGTCAGGCAGCAACGCATGGCACCAGGCAGCTGGGCCGCTGCCTGTGCCGAATGGCATGGCGTAAAGGGCGGAGTTCGAATGGCCCCATGCTCCTTGAAGCGCTGGCCGCAGGAAATCGCCAAAGGCCGGATGATTGTAAATGAAGCGCCGATCTAGCGGCCGATAAACTGCTCGGATTGCCCGGGCTCGTTCAATCGGATGTGCTTGCGCAGCGGGCCACTTTCGATCGCGGCTATCATGGAAAAGCTCCGCAGCCTCGGCTGGTGCTGCACGCTTGAACCGTTCGATACGCGAAAGAAGAGTGTCTTGCGAAATCGCATAAATGAAGCTGTCCCGTTTGGACTGCATTCCTGACGATCGAAAATCAAAGCATTCTGCCAGGCTTGCCCAGCTTTGTGCTTCGAAGGCTCTTGGTCGGAAGCTTCCGAGAAGGTCTTGGTTGATGAGAACCGAGCTGGGGCGCTTCCCCTCGCTCGCCCCTTCCTCCAACCATTCCAGCTTCGAGCCGCGCCTGCGTAACTCATGCTCCCAAACGTCGTTATAGAGGACTGATGCCAGATCACCTTCCGCCTTGGATCCGTCCGCAATTGCCAGCGTGATCGCCGTGCCTACCTGAATGTTGAACACGCCCTCGTCATTCAGCACGCCCGCCCGCTCCCCCCGGCGAAGGTCGCCACGCAGGTCGATTACTTCGATCCGGTCGAATCTTTCGCGAAGCATCTTGCGCAGACCAGCGTAGGGTTTGCCGGCCAGGAATGTGCGATTGGTGATGAAGGCGATAACACCCTTCTGTGGTGCATTGTCGGCTTCGAACAATTTCCAGAGGGCCCAGCGCCAGAAGGCGATGGAAAATTCCGGAAACGTATTAAGCTGATTGGCCCAGCCCGCCTGCCGCACCGGCTCCTTCAGATCATCCCAGAGATCGTCGACGAATGGCCCGACCACCTCGCGAGTGCTGACGCCCTGGAAGCGCCAATATGGCGGATTGCCAATGATCGCCAGGATACGCTGCTCGGCCTTGATCCGGT
>CBFGZJ010000056.1:0-9091 GCA_965653215.1 uncultured Sphingomonas sp.
GAAGCCCTGGTCCAGCTTGACCGTCGAGAACTGCAGCTTGTGCAGGTGCCCGAGCAGGCCGAACCCGGTCACATCGGTGACGGCGTGCACTCCGTCGAGCCGGGCCAGTGCCGGTCCGATGCTGTTCAGCCGGGTCGTCGAGTCAACCAGGTCGGAGTAAGCGTTGCGCTCCGACACCGCATCGAGCTCGCCTTTTTTGAGGGCCGCGCTGATCACCCCGATGCCGATCGCCTTGTTGAGAATGAGGAGGTCCCCGGCCTGCGCGCCACTGTTGCGAAGGATTCGGTCCGGATCGACCAGGCCGATCGCGGCGAGCCCGTAGATCGGCTCCGGAGAATCGATCGAATGACCACCGCCGACCGGGATCCCGGCCTCCTCGCAGACGGACGCGCCGCCCGCCAGGATGCGGCTGACGGTTTGAGGCTCGATCTTGCCCAGCGGCATGCCGAGAATAGCCAGGGCCATGATCGGCGTGCCGCCCATCGCGTAAATGTCCGACAGCGCGTTGGCTGCTGCAATTCGCCCGAAATCGTAGGGATCGTCGACGATCGGCATGAAGAAATCGGTGGTGGCGACCACGGCCTGCCGTTCATTGATCCGGTAGACGGCGGCGTCGTCACCGGTTTCGGTCCCCACCAGTAGGTTGGGAAAGGCGCTCATGGCGGGAACTCCACTGAGGAGATCGCGCAGAACGGCGGGAGACAGCTTGCAGCCGCACCCGCCGCCGTGGGCCAGGCTGGTCAGACGCGTGTCTGCACGGGACATCTCATCGGGCATGGGTTCGGGCGACATCATGCATCACTCAATTCGCTTGGTCTGCTACGGCAGCAGCAACAACTCGGCAACACAATGCGGAGACGCGCAAATGATCGACTTGCAAACCCTGCTCGACGAGCGGGAGATCCTGCGAAAGCTCGGCCGCTTCGCCCGCATCCTCGATCAGAAGGAATGGACCGAGCTGACCGACGTGTTCGCCGGCGATCTAAGCTTTGAATATGGTCAGGGCGAGAAGGAGGGAATTGGCGCGCTCGAGGATCAGATGCGCCAGTTTCTCGACGTGTGCGGTCCAACCCAGCACTTGCTCGGCAGCATCATCGTCGATGTGTCCGGCGACGAGGCGGTCAGCAGGGCCTATGTTCAGGCGCGGCATCAGCGGCGCAATGATCCGGTTGGTCAGATCTTCGATTCCACCGGCGAATATGTCGACCGTTGGCAGCGCCGGGTCGAAGGATGGCGCATTGTCCGGCGCGATGCGCACTGGTTCCTGCACGCCGGTGATCCCGGTGTGCTTTCAGCGGACGCGGGACAATTAGGATGACTGAGCCAAAGCTACGTGCGGATTTCGCGCAACGCTACGGGCCACGCGCGCTGATCCTTGGCGGTTCCGAAGGAATCGGCGCGGCGTTCGCCGATCATCTCGCCGCGTCAGGACTTGATCTGACGCTGGTGGCGCGCTCCCCGGGGCCACTCAATGCAGCCGCAGAGGAACTGCGTGGGCGATACGGCGTCGCGGTGGACGCGCATGCGCTGGACCTGACCGCTTCCGATCTCGCCCGGTCGGCGGCGGATCTCCTGTCGAGGGATGAATTTGGGCTCGTAATCTACAATGCGGGCGCAACCCATGGGGTCGGCCTGTTTCTCGACAAGCCGATGGATCACGCGCTCAACCTCATCCGGCTCAACTGCGATGGTCCGGCGATCTTCTCCCACCTCGCGCTGAGCGCGATGCGTAAGATCCTCGTCTCGTCCATGTCGGCAATGGTGGGCAGCGGCTATGTGGCCGCCTACGCCGCCGCGAAGTCCTTTGGAGTGGTGCTCGCCGAGGGCCTCAATTGGGAGCTTCGGCAAGACGGGGTCGACGTCATGTGCGCCGTCGCTTCCCTCACGGACACCCCGGCGATGCAGCGGTCCGGCATGGTGACGGATGGCGATTTGAAGCCGATGTCAGCGGATGAAGTCGCCGTTGGAGCGCTGCGCCATCTCGGCGCTGGTCCGGTCTGGTACGCGGTCGGAGAGCAGGCGATCGAAGCGATGCGCTCCGTTCCGCGACCAGCCTTGACCGAGAATGCTTCGGCGATCTCGGCGCGATTGTGGGGTATCGAAGTGGAGAAGGCGGCCAGAAAGCCCGAGTCTTAAAATAGCCGCCAATCGCGACGGTGCGATCAGCGCGAAGCGTCGGTCGTGATGGAGATCAGCTCGATCGATGGCGGCGCCAGAGTCTGGGTGATGCGGACATCGCTGCCCTTCAATGTGACGGTGCTGAGCAAGCGATAATCCCACACATCGCTGATGCGGAAGCGCTGAACGCGATACAGCTTGGTGGGATCAAGGCCCGTCATCCGAAGATCGAAACCGTCGTTATGATCATAGCTGAGCGATCGCCGTGGCAGCATCGTGAACTGGAAATCGCCTTCCGAGACCCGGTCGCCGGTCGGCCGCGGTCCCCTGAGGCTCTCAGGAACCTCGTAATTGCTGATGATGATGTTGATCCTGCTGCCGTCGCGCGACTTGCCCGCCTGAACCGCAAAGCCCTTGTTGTCGTCGCCCTTCACGGCCAGCCGCAGCGGTGTTTCCTTCATCTTGCCGAGGGCGATCAGCGCCTGACCCATCTTGTTGGGCGATTTGCCATCTTCCCCGAAGAGGTTGGGGCCCATGTAGAAGGTCTGCTCGTCGATCGGGGAATCCTGCATGTAGATGATCGCTGAGGTTGTGAATGCGGCGCGTCCACCTAGCGTCAACAGCTCAGGGTCGATGCCGAGCACATTCCATTCACTCATCACGACCTTGGTTTTGCGGAAGCCGTAGTCGTCGAGCAGCTTACGCATGTCCTGGCCAAGCCGGACGTAGAGATAGGGATCAGCTGCGTCGACGTTGTAATCGTGGAAGCTCCAGAAATCCAACGGCAGCTTATTCGCGCGCAAATAGCTGAGGAAGTTTTCGCGATATTCCGGTCCGTGATGAGTGAACATCAAGGCCGGGCCGCCAATCCAGGCGTCCTTGTCGGCAGACTTTACCGCTTTGGCAAGTTTGCCGTACAGTTTGTAATAGTTGCCCGCCTCGAAACGACCATCAGGTTCGTTCAAGACTTCCCAATATTTGACGTTGTAGTTGAAACCCCGGTTCCATCCTTTGTTATAGTGCAGGACTACCCGGTGGGCGGCGGCAGCATATTGATCGAAATCACGCTCGCTGATGAAGGAGTCGGGGATTTCGCTTCTGTCGCCGGCGCTCGACCCGACCCGGAATAGCGCGGTCGCGCCGATGTCATAGATCGACTTCATTAGACGATCGGTAGGGCCGAAGTTGTAACTGGCAGGGTTGGCTGGGTCCGCGCCGAGGTTGGGAAACATCACCTGTGCCTGGAATGATGACGCGGCGACGGTCGTTCCGTCCGCCATCTCACGCGTGCCCCGGAAATCCGCGTAAAGGTCACCAGGGCCATAATTATCGTGAATGCGGATGAGTTCTATTTTGGCCGCACGATAGCCCGCTGACGCATCGGCTCCGAGCGAGCGGTAGCCAGTCCGGTCGGAGACCTCCACGGTTGTGTTCAAAGTCTCTACGGCCGGCCGATCGCTCCAGGGAAGGGGGCCCGAGTTCACACCGCGCAACGGCTTCATCAGCCCCAAGTTCGTAGATGCATCGACCGTGACCGAGCGCAATTTGGGCGGTACCGGGCCGTCGATCCGCTGCGCCTGGGCGGTACCGGAGAGAGCAGCAACGCCAAGCAGAGTGATGGCGCTCGCGATCTTGAACAGAGACACCATCGAATTCCCAGCGACGAGTTGATGACCAATGGTCCTCGCCGCTATCTGATCACTGTTTTTCAGGCAAGCGCCGTTCACTCGGCGAATTCGGTCGGGGGTTCAGATGAGTTTCACCAGACGCGAGCTACTCAATCAGGGCATTTTTCTCGGCAGCCTGCTTGCACCCTCGGCAGTGAGTGGCCGCCAGGGGCAGAGTGCATTGAGCTTCCCCAAGGGATTTATTTGGGGAGCAGCAACCGCAGCCTATCAGATTGAGGGCGCAGCCTCGGAGGATGGGCGGGGTCCATCAGTGTGGGACATATTTTCGCACACTCCGGGCAAGGTGAAGCAGGGGCATACCGGCGATGTGGCGTGCGATTCCTATCATCGCTGGCGCGAAGACCTCGCGCTGCTGAAGACGCTCGGGCTCAAATCCTACCGTTTCTCCATCGCCTGGCCTCGGATTCAGCCGACCGGTACGGGTGCAGTGAACCAGCCTGGTCTCGACTATTACAGCCGGCTTGTGGATGCGCTGCTCGAGCTTGGTATCCGCCCGTTGCCGACATTGTATCATTGGGATCTGCCGCAGGCGCTCGAAGAGAAAGGTGGATGGCCGAACCGCGATACTGCCAACAGGATGGTCGATTATGCGGCGCTCGTCGCAAACTCATTGCACGACCGTGTCAAAGACTGGTGCGTCTTCAACGAGCCCAAGACATTCACCCAGAATGGCTATTGGAGCGGCGGACATGCTCCTGGCCGGCGGGAGCCGGTCGCATTCCTTCGGGCCGTACACACGGTCCATCTGGCCTACGGGCGGGTCTATCGCGCGCTCAAGTCGATCGACAGCAGGCTTCAGGTCGGCAACGCCCTCGATCTTGCTCCGATGTACCCAGCCTCCAGCTCGCTTGAGGACAGGCAAGCAGCCAAGCGCTGGGATACGCTCCTCAATCAGTGGTTTCTGCAGCCCGCGTTGACCGGCGCGTACCCGGCCGGGATCCTGCCGGAGGATCGGCTCGCCGACCTGGCCGGGATAAGGGCAGGGGATGGAGCCGTCATGAAGGCGCCATTCGATTTCCTTGGCTTCAATTATTACACCCCGTGGCGCGTTCGTCATGATCCAACCAGCAACGGGCTGCTCGGGCTCCAGCTCAATGCTGAATGGGCGAAGGCACCCCGTCCGGACGCGTCGAAAATGGATATCGGGTGGGAGATTTACCCGCCTGGGTTTAGTGACATTCTTCGCCGCGTTCATGCAGTCGTCGGCGACGTTCCGATGGAAATTACGGAGAATGGCGCCGCCTACAATAATGGCCCGGACTCATCCGGTCAGGTCCGCGATCCGGAACGCATCGCTTATCTTCGCAGTCATCTCACCGAGGTTCTGCGCGCCATCTCCGCCGGCGTTCCGATCCGCGGCTATCACGCCTGGAGCCTGCTCGACAATTTCGAATGGGCAGAAGGCTACACGCAACGGTTTGGGATTGTTCATGTCGACTTCGCGACGCAGAAAAGGACAGTGAAGGACTCAGGCCACTGGCTCGCGAAGGTCGCTGCGAGCAACCGCCTGCCATAGATACTGCGCGGTCGGCGGGGGCACTCTTCATGGCGCCGCCTCGCGATCAGGCTGCGAGCTGGTCCCGACCCGGTCCAGGGGCTTCAGCCGGATAGGTCGTCGGGAGACCGATGTCATAGGCGCGCGTCAGGATTCCAATGAACTCCCGATCATGAAGTGGGTCGGTCGGGGTGTTGAACGACACGCCCTGTTCGCGCAGGTCCTTCATGAACATGTCGAACACCTGATCGTGGGTCAGGTCGTCCTTATGCTCCAGCACCAGCTTCATTTCGTCCAGGTCGCGGTACACGCTGCCGTCCCAGTGGACCATCAGCCGGCATTCAGGTCCCGAGATCGTTTGAATCACCGTGTCACCGGTCTTGACGAGCCAGCCGTCCGCAATCTCCGGATCGGGGTGCAGCAGGGAATCAATGCTTAATCCCTTGGGCTGGCGGCTTTCTAGCGGACCATTGGCCTCGCCGCGATGGAACATCATCTCGTTCTGCGAAACCACGGCGCGGTTCCACATCGGCGACGCGACACGCTTGGGCGCTGCATGCGGACCCTCCGGCCAGTAGGTGAAGCCGCCGCCGATCGTGCCCTGGAAGAACCAGGCGACGATCTGCGCCTTCTTCAGGATCCATTTCTGAAACAGGCCCGATTTGGTCATCGTGTTCATCAACCAGATCGGGGTGTTGCTCTCGGTAATGCCGCGAAATTCGGTGGCGTCGAGATGCCCCGGATCGGACGAACTGGAGGGGCCTTGGATCACGAAGTTCATATTTTCCGGCTCGGCGTATTGCGCATTCCAGAATGAACGGATGCGCGCCAAGTGCTTGGGATTGTAGAATAGGTCGTCCAGCTCCGGGTAGAGAGAGACGCCGCCCTGCGCGAGATAGCCACGGAAGTTGGGCGTCAGGAACATGTCCCAGGTCAGTTCCACGCCTTCGGGGACCGCGCCTGAGGTCGTCGCGACCACTTCTTCGGGGCTGTTGAAGTGCAGCGCCAGGATCATCTTCCACGGGCCCTTTTCTCTGGCGAGCTTCATCATGCGGGCATGCTGATCATCGGAATAGACATCATCGATGACCCGCGGCTCGGCGACGGGGCGGATCACAAAATTGGAATTTGCAGGCATGATGATGTTCTCCATCAATTCATGGAATTCAGCGGCATGAGTAATCAGGCGTCGGCCGTCTCTTCCTTGATGTTGTTGTCTTTAAAGAAAGTTGCGGCGAAATGCATCTTCGGCCCGGCAAAGCGGAGCGCTTCGGGAGCGTCGAGCATCCAGGCGACCGTGCGACCGGTGTCTTCAGGCGTGAACGTGGGCTGACCTCCGCCCATGTCCTTCGCAGCATCGCCATATTGCGCGATCAGCGACTCTGTCAGGGTTAGACCAGGCTGAATGTGGAAGCTGGCGATGCCCAGTTCCCTGTATTCAAGGTCGACAAACTCGGCGAGCTTCGAGAAGGCTGCCTTTCCGGCGGCGTAAAGCATGCCCCAGCCGCCTTCGTCGAGCTTGCGCTCGCACAGCGTAGTGCCTGCGCCGCTGGAGATGAAAACGATCCGCCCGCCGCCCTGCGGTACCATGACGGACAGGGCGCGCTGGGTGATATGCAGATGATTGACGAACAGGCTGCGCATCGCGTCTTCCGCCACCTCCGCATTCAAGGCGGAGATCGGCGCCATCGCATAGGGCGACTGGTACATGGCGTTGTTGAACAGGCCGTCGATCCGGCCCCACTTTTCGATCACCGCGTTGAAGGCGGCATCGATCGAGGCGCGGTCGCCGATATCGAGTTGCAGTCCGAGCGCTTCGCCGCCGCATTCCTCAATCTCCCGCACCGTCCGCTCGATGCTGCCGGGAACGGTGACCGTTTGCCCCGATTTCTGGCTGACGAATTGCGCATCGCCTTCCCTGAGCGTCCGCCCGGTAACGGCGACGGCAAAGCCGCGGCGAGCAGCCGCGAGCGCGGCCGCCTTGCCGATGCCGCGCGTGGCCCCGGTCACTAAAATTGTCTTGCGCATGCGGGGCCTCTCCCAAGTTTCCGACCGCGTCCACCGGCGTGGGGCTCAAGTTACATTCTGGTCTAACGTCAGGACGCGATGCGCGAACTTCCAGCCCTCCAGGGTCTTCACCACCCTGTCGCGATGTCGGAGAGTGAAGAGGATTTGTGTGCCCATAGGTGCCGATCCCGCGTGCACGTTGAAAGTGTAAAAGCTAGCGAACACGTCCTCGCCGACTTCTTCGATGATCAGATTGAACTGAGAATGCCGGTTCTGACCCTGGCTCTGCTCGACCGACTCCTTAGCTTCGTCGATCTGAGCCGCGATGCCTTCATACTTCCACTCGAGCCCCTCTATCTCGGTAACGATCTCGGGTGCGTAGAGCGATTCCAATCCAGTCCAATCACCATAGTCTGAACAATGGGCAAAGCGGGCGATAAGCTCCCCAATCTCAAACTTGTCCTCACTGGTCAGCATCATCTCTCTCGCTCTGTGTTTGTTCTGCGACGACCGGCCGGGCACTGACTCGTCGTGCCAACTTCTTAGGCGAATTCAAATCTTGTGCCAGTGAATGAGGTGCTGTGTAGATTTGGCCCGTTCCAACGTTGCTCATGTATCGAACGAAGAATGGGAGGATGAACGGCATGATCCAATTGCCATCGCCAGAGGTCGTGGTCGAGGGCTTCACTCTGCCCGAGTGCCCGCGCTGGTATGATGGAACGCTCTACTTTTCCGACATCGCCACTGGGCGGGTCTATCGCCTCACCGCGGAGGACTCCGTTCACCTCGTCCATGAGCAGCCCGATGATTTCGTGGGTGGTCTCGGCTTCCTTGACAATGGCGACCTGGTGGCCGTGTTGTCCAAGGCCCGTAAGATTTTGCGGCTGGGCCAGAATGGCTCTGCGACCGTTCACGCCGATCTTTCTGGATTGTGCCGCTTCGTCCTCAACGACATGTCGGTCCACGCGGGACGCGCCTATGTCAGCCAGCCGGGCTTCGACATCTGGGCGAGCGATGCCCACGGCATGCCCGACGCGACAGACATCCTTCTCGTCCAACCGGATGGGCAAGTCGCGGTCGCTGCTTCGCAGATGATGTCACCCAACGGCATGGCGATCAGCCCCGATGGTCGAACGCTTTACGTGGCTGAGTCCACGGCGATGCGGATCACCTGCTTCGACATCGATTCAAGCAGTGGTGCCTTGTCCAATCGCCGTCTGTTCGGCGCGCTGCCGGATGGCGGCATTCCCGATGGGATATGCCTTGATGGAAGGGGGGCGGTGTGGAGCGCCGTTCCGGTGGCTGCCACCGCCACATCGTTCGGCGCCGGGCCGGGCGTCATCCGCATCACGGAGGGCGGGGAGGTGACCCATCTCGTTCCCGCGGGCGAAGGCCGTCGGGCACTTGCCTGCTGCGTCGGCGGAGCGAACGGCGAATATCTCTATATCTGCACCGTGCCCGATTTCGAAGGATCTGCTGCTTTCTCGGAACGGCAAGGGCGGTTGGAACGCGTTCTCCTGGGCTGACACAGGAGCTGGAGTTGGAGGCGAGCGGATCGACCCGCACGCGCAAAGGCCATGATGTCCGATTTGTTCGATGAGCCGCTCATGCCTGGCCTTTCGATCCGAAAGGACATCATCCCGGTCGAGCAAGAGGCCGAACTCATCCGTCAGATCGACCGGGAAGGACTTAGTCCGTTCCGCTTTCAGCAGTGGACCGGCAAGCGCCTGACGCGATCGTTCGGCTGGAGCTATGATTTCGAGCGCGGCAGCTTCGAACCCAC
>CBFGZJ010000057.1:0-9087 GCA_965653215.1 uncultured Sphingomonas sp.
ACGATTCGGCACCACGCCGACCGTAACCAGTGCCGCATGCTGCTCGGCGAGCTCCAGCACCGGGTGCGCAACATCCTTGCCGTGATCCGCTCGATGGTCCGCAGGACTCACGAGGAAGGCCAGAGCGCGGAAGAGTTCATTCAGCACCTTGAAGGCCGCCTTGGAGCGCTTGCCCGAACCCAGGTGCTGCTCACTCGCTGGGTTGATGCAGGGGTGGATCTAGAGGCCCTCATCCGCGAGGAACTGGCAGCGCATGCCGGCCCCGCCGACCAGGTGACAATTGCCGGTCCCGACGTGGAGCTGTCAGCGAAAGCGGCTGAGGTGCTGACCCTCGCAATCCACGAACTGACGACGAATTCGCTGAAATATGGCGCTCTCACCCGACCTGAGGCCGGGATCGAAATCAACTGGAGCGTTGATGATGCGGGTGGCGAGCGTTGGCTCCGCTTCCGCTGGTCAGAGGATGGCGTTCCGATGGAAGCTGGAGCGCCGCGTCGCAAGGGATTTGGGACCGAGCTGATCACCCAGCGGGTCGCCTACGAATTACGGGGCACGGGCACCCTCGAAATGCGCCCCAATGGAACCCTTTGCACGCTCGAGTTCCCGCTGACCCCACGGTCAAGCATATTGCAAACGGACAATTCAACGAGACCCTCAAGGCCATGATCATTAGGACAGAAGCACCTGACCTGAGCGGCACGACCGTCCTCGTTGTCGAGGATGAGTTCTACCTTGCGATGGACATCAGGGACGCAGTCGAAGGTGCTGGCGGCAGGGTGATCGGTCCGTGCCAGGATTCCAGCGCTGTCCTCTCGGAATTGAGGAGGCAAATACCCGATTGCGCGGTGGTGGACATCAATCTTGGAAACGGGGCGTCGTTCGAGATCACCGAGGAGTTGCAGCGGCGGCAAGTCCCGTTCCTGTTCCTGACCGGATATGATGCTGCTTCGATTCCTCCTGAGCTCGCCAGGATCGAACGGATCGAGAAGCCGAGCGAGATGCACCGTGTTCTTGAAGCGATCACGCGGCTGGCTGGAAGCTAGGCTCCGTCGGACCGGACTCCATTGTGCAATTGCAGATAACCGGGGTCGAACTCGCCCGCGTCGGCAAGCGCGTCCCAGTCCAGAATTTCCACCCGGTTGCGGGAGAGAGCAACCAATCCGTCAGCACGAAGACCCATGAGCGTGCGGTTCACATGGACTGCAGTCAGGCCGAGCGCATCGCCAAGCTGTTCCTGGGTCATGGGAAGCTCGTAGCGCAGGGCAGCTGAGTGCCCCAAAAGCTCGTTGCGCATTCCCATCTCACAGAACAGATGCGCCATTCGTCCCCGGGCGTCCCGGCGGCCGACATTCACCAGCCACTGCGCGACGATCGCGCCCTGGATCACGCAATCGCGCCAAAAGGCAGCAGCAACCCCCGGATATCGATCGCTGACCTGCCGCAACTCACGATGCGGGATCCGAAGCACTACGGATTTCGTGAGCGCGTTCAGGGCCACGTTCGCCTGCGGTACCATCAGCGAGGGCAGATCGACCATTTCTCCTGGAACATGCACCGATACGAACTGGCGAGCGCCAGTTTCGGTCTGGCCAAACTTTCCGATGAGCCCCTGCTCGACCAGGCAGGAGTGATCGACCAGTTCGCCCAGGCGAACGAAGTCGCGATGCGCGTCAACATTCAGATAAACAGCCGGCAACGCCGCGACCGCATCGCGCTCCTCCTCACTGAGTTTCGAGTGAGAGAGCAGTCTCTCCACGAAAATATCGAGAGCTGAGCGGTTCGAGGGGTGCGGCATCTGTGTTCCAGAAGGAGACGAGATGGCTGTTTGTTCAACTATAAACCCAAACGCTCTAACAAACATCAGGTGGCATGCCGCATCGGGGTCGTGTCGCCTGGCCATGCCAAATAATGTCGGACCGAAGCGAACTGTGTTATGGTTCGGAGATGAGTAGCGAGAGCGAGCTCGAGATGGTGCGGCGGCACGTCGCCGAAGGCCAGCGTCACGTACGTTCTCAGCACGAGATCGTCGTTCATCTCCGCGAGATGGGGGCTCCAACCGAGATCGCGGAGCAGCTGGAACGGCAATTCGAAGAGCTGCTTGAGATGCACCGGCAGCATTTGTCGAGGCTGGACGAGGCACTGGCGCGCTAGATCGCGTGCAAGGGTCCGCGGTCGCCGTGGGTCAATGGAAATTGCGGGACTTCAGGTTGAGCATTGCCTCGGACGGTTCACCGATGCGGAAGGGTGCTGAATAATCGTCTTTGACCTGGATGAGCTTGCGTTCGCGTGGATCAGGGCCGCCGCCATTTGCTCCGTCGGCCGGCGCTCGGCGGTGGGGAAAGGCCATGTTGCCGATGCTGTTCAGCATGGGCGTGCAATCGTCCAGATGGTCGGCGATGATGTGGATCACTTCGCCTTCGCGCTGCAGGGTTCCGCGGATTTTCATCATTGCCGCGGTCATGATGATCCGCCGCTGCGCCTCGAAGCGGCGTTGCCAGACGATGATGTTGGCGATTCCGCTCTCATCCTCGATGGTCAGGAAGGTGACGTTGGTCGATCCGGGCCGCTGGCGCACCAGCACCACGCCTGCAACCTCGACTTTGCGGCCATCCTTGATGCGTCCCAAGTCGCCGCAGCGGATCACCTTCATCCGTTCAAGCTCGGGCCGAAGGAAGCTGAGCGGATGGGCGCGCAGCGACAGGTGGATCGAGCGGTAATCCTCGACCACCTCCCTGCCCTCGCTCATCGGCCGGAGAGCAACCGCCGGCTCCCGCTCCTCCTCCCGAGCATCGGCGGAAGCGAACAAGGGCAACGGCGCCTCACCGAGGGCCTTGGTTCGCCACAAGGCCTGCCTCCGGTCGATCCCCAGAGCAGCAAAACCATCGGCTTCAGCGATCCTCTCCAAGGCCGCAACCGGCACGCCCGAGCGCTTCCACACTTCTTCGATGCTGACGAACGGATCGGTCCGCGCCGCAAGGATTCGGGCGGCGTGCAGGTTCGCCAGTCCCTTGACCATCCTGAGGCCGAGCCTGACGGCGCGCCACTTTTCGGCCTGTTCCTCGATCGTGCAGTCCCACCGGCTCTGGTTGATGCATACCGGCCGGATTTCGACGCCATGCTCGCGCGCATCGCGAACGATCTGCGCGGGGGCATAGAAGCCCATCGGCTGGGCATTGAGCAGCGCGGCGCAGAAGATGTCGGGATGATGGCATTTCATCCAGGATGAGGCGTAGGCGATCTTGGCGAAGCTGGCGGCGTGGCTTTCGGGGAAACCATAGCTGCCGAAGCCTTCGATCTGCTTGAACGTGCGTTCGGCAAATTCGCGATCATACCCCCGCGCCACCATGCCTTTGACCAGCTTGTCATGAAAATGGCTGACCCCGCCGGTGAACTTGAAGGTCGCCATGGACCGGCGCAGCGCGTCGGCTTCCGCCGGGGTGAAGCCCGCCCCGACGATGGCCACCTTCATCGCTTGCTCCTGGAATAGTGGAACACCCAGGGTTCGCTTGAGCACGGCCTTCAGTTCGGGGCTGGGGTATTCAGGCTTTTCCTTGCCTTCCCGCCGCCGAAGATACGGGTGCACCATGTCGCCCTGGATCGGTCCGGGCCGGACAATCGCCACCTCTATGACCAGGTCGTAGAATTCCTTCGGCTTCATCCGTGGCAGCATGCTCATCTGTGCCCGGCTTTCGATCTGGAAGACGCCAAGCGTGTCGGCGCGCTGGATCATCTCGAACACAGCCGGATCGTCATCCTGAAGATCACCCAGCCCGAGGCAAATGCCCTTATGCTCGGCCAGCAGGTCGAACGCCCGGCGCATGCACCCCATCATGCCGAGGCCAAGCACATCCACCTTCATGAATTTCAGCTCTTCAATGTCGTCCTTTTCCCATTCGATCACATGGCGATCAGGCATCGCGGCCGGTTCGATCGGGACCAGATCGTCAAGCCGGTCACGGGCAAGCACAAAACCGCCGGGGTGCTGGCTGAGATGCCGCGGAGTGCCGATCAGCTGACGGGCGAGGTCGAGCGCGAGCGCTAGGCGCGGCTCATTGCTGTCGAGTTTCAGCTCGTCGACATGACGCTGCCCGACGCCCTCGTTCGACCAGCCCCAGATCTGGCTGGCCAGTGCTCCGGTCAGGTCTTCCGCAAGTCCTAAAGCCTTGCCGACTTCACGGATGGCTCCGCGGGTGCGGTAGCGGCTGACGACCGCGGTGAGCGCTGCATGCTTGCGGCCATAGGTTTCATAGATCCACTGGATCACTTCTTCCCGCCGCTCATGTTCGAAATCGACATCGATGTCGGGCGGCTCATTGCGGTCTTCGGAAATGAAGCGCTCGAACAACAGTTCATGGGCGACCGGATCGATCGAGGTGATCCCAAGGACGTAGCAGATCATCGAATTGGCAGCCGAGCCGCGGCCCTGGCAGAGAATGCCCTGGCTGCGGGCATAGGTGACGATGGAGTTCACCGTCAGGAAATAAGGCGCATAGTTGAGGCGCTGCACGAGCGACAATTCATGCTCAAGCAGATTGGAATAGGAATCCGGCACCCCTTCGGGAAACATGGCTGCCAAGGCCTGGCGGGTCATCTGCTCCAACGCCTGTTGCGGAGTCCGGCCCGACATCACGATCTCGTCGGGATATTGATAGCTCAGTTCCCGCAGCGAAAAGGTACACAGGGCGGCAATGTCCGCGCTGGCCTGGATCGCATCGGGATAAACGGCAAAGCGCCGTTCCATTTCGCCGGCGCTCTTGAGATGCCGGTCGGCATAGCGTTCCTTGCGAAAGCCAAGGTCGTCGATCGTGCATTTGTTGCGGATCGCGGTCACGACATCCTGCAACATCCTTTTGTCGGGCGAGTCATACAGCACGTCGCCAATGGCCAGGCTGCGAACCCCGGCCAGCCGCGCCAGGCGGTCGAGTTGATAAAGGCGGACCGAATCCCCCGGACGGCGACGATAGCTGAGCGCCAGATGAGCATTGCTGCCGAAAATGTCGCGGAACTGGCCGAACAGCGCCGCAGTGGCCTGATCGGGCCGGTCCGGAAGAAGTGCAGCGACCAGCCCCTGCGCATAAGCATCAATATCCTCCCAATAGAGGAAGCATTGTCCCTTCTCGCCCTTGCGGGGTTCAGCGCGGCTCTTCCCGGCGGTCAGCAGGCGGGTGAGCCGCGACCAGGCAGCTCGGTCCTTTGGCCAAACCAGCAGCGAACTGCCGTCGACCAGATCGAGCCGGCAACCGGCTACCAGGCGCACTTGGGTGGAATCGGCGGCAATGGTTGCTCGAACCAGTCCGGCAACGGAATTGCGGTCGGTGATCCCAAGCGCAGGATAACCAAGCAGCGCCGCCGCGGAGAACAGCTGCTCGCAGGAAGAGACCCCGCGCAGGAAGCTGAAGTGGCTGGTGGCGTTCAGTTCGACGTAGGTCACGCGAAGATGCCGTGCACATACCAGCTGAGGTCGCCGGTCGCGGGATTCTCTCCGTCACCCTTGCGGAACAGCCAGAAGCGCGCCCCGCCTTCGTCTTCCACCTGGAAATAGTCGCGAACTGAATCCGCTTCGCCCCTGCGCTTCCACCATTCGCCATAAATGCGTTCCGGTCCGTCAGCCTTGCACACCCGGTGCATCTTTCCTCGCCAGGAAAAGCGGAGCGGCGGCTGGTCCGGAAGTTCGGCAATCACCTTGTTGACCGGTTCAGGACGGGGAAGCAGCCGGACCGGACGCGGCCATTGCCGCGGCCACTCGCAGGCTTCGCTCAAGGCCGGGATGCGCCGCACGCTGCGCTCGGGCACGTCGCTCTCGACTGCGCTGCAGCAGAAGACGTGCGAAGATCCGATGCGGCTCGCAATCCGGTCAATCAGCGGCGGCAGGCCGGAATTTTCCTCCTTGTCGCTGTCGATTTGCTGCGGAGCCAGCCTCTCGCAACGAGTGGCGACAAGATGCATGGCCTCGATTCCGAAGCGCGGCTCGATCGCAGGGATTTTCGTCTGGAAGAGATGGAGCAGATGGTTTCCATCACGGGTTGCCCGGGCCATGCCGATTGCGAGGGCCTGCTCTTCCCCATCGATCCGATCGCAAAGGAGCGAAATCCGGCGTGCTCCCAGCCCCTGCTGCGCCAACCGCTTCACCAGCATGGCGACGAGATCCGTCACGACCTGTTCAATTGCCTCCGGTGACAGGATCGGCTCAAGGAAACGCAATGTGACTTGCGGAGGATCGTGAGGGACGACCGGATCGAACGGCTCTTCGATCCGCCCGAGCGCCTGATCCAGGCGAGTAAGAAGATTGCTTCCGAGACGTCGGCCAAGCGGCCCACGCGGCATACCGATCAACTCGTCGATGGCCTCCATCCCGAACCGCCGGCACGACTGGACGGCATGATCCTCCAGTCGAAGAGCAGCGGGCGGAAGAGGTCCAATCGCCTCTGCTTCCCGGTTGGGTAGACACAGGAAAAGCCCTTGGCCGCCGAACCGGGCAAGCGCATGCGCAGCCCCGGTCGTACCGGACACTGCAATCCGGGCGGCAAACCCCAACCGGCCGCAAAAGCGCAGGATATGCTGGCACATCCGCCGCTCTCCACCGAACAGATGCGACACTCCGCTAAGGTCGAGCCACACTCCATCCGGAGCGCTGATCGCAGCAAGCGGAGTCCAGCGCCGGGCGGCGAACACCGCGAGATGCTCCAAAACGCCCTGGTCGCTCTGGGGATCGGCGGGGATCAGCTGCAGTCTAGGGACCAGTGCCCGCGCCTGGGTCACTGGAATGCCCGGATTCAGCCCGAGTGAACGCGCGATCGGACATACGGCGGCAAGGAGCATCCGCTGCCCCGAGCGATGGATCGTCGCGAGCGGCGCGTCAGGCGACGGACCGGGCCGCCCTTTCCCAACCATCCGCCGCAGGCGATCGGTGGGAAGGTTCGGCAGGTAAAGCGAGGCAACCCGCTTCATCTGTTCCCTCCATGATCCATTCGCAAGATGGCCCACCGCGCTGCCGCACCAGCTCAATCTTCCAGCGCGGGCGGCTGATGCCGCTAACCGGCAGCACCTGTGATGGGACACAACCAATCCGCCACCGGGTCACCGCAGCCGATGGCGAAGAAAGCGGGTCCTGACCATTGCGCCGCCAGCGCCTCAACATCAGTCCGATCACCCCGCTTTGCTCGGCCGCAAGCTGCAGCCGGCGGGTGGCAGTCATGCTGGCCAGCGTGATGTCCGCCACAACAGCCGCAAGCCCGTCATGCCGCAGCCCTTCCTCCATCACTGCCAGAGCGTCCTCGTTGCAGCCGCAGTCGGCATAGATCAGCCGATGCGGAGGAAGCCCGGCCTGGGCGAGACCGGGAGCGAACAAATCCCGGCTGGTCCTTATCCAAAGCACCATCCCCCTGCCCTCACCGGCACGAGCGGCAAGGCCGGCCCCGAACAGGGTCGCTGCGGCATCATCGCTGAGATTGGGGTTTGATCCGGTCAGCTCGTGAAGCGCCGAAATTGCCAGGCCGCCCCCGGCCAGGCGGCAATCCATCGTCTCAATCCCGAACGGCAACCCTCCTGAATGGGGAGACCTATTGGCCACCTCGATCGCCCGCACCTGTGCACGGAGCGCTTCGAGAGGATCGAACGATGGCGATGGAGTGGGCACGCGACTCTGGACTCATTTGTTCCCTTTATGTTCCCATGATTAAACCTGGAAAGTCAATCGAGGAACGCCCAGCGATGACCTGCTAATCGAGATGGACCGGATGCTCGGTCCGCTCTTCCTGTTTCTTCCCACCCTTGCCGAAATCGGCCAGCAGGATCAGCGGCAGCATTGCCAGGGACGCCCACATCATCAGGCGGAAATCACCCAGATAAGAGAGGAACAGCGACTGGCGCATGATCTCTGCCTCGATCATCACCATGACCGATTGCCCAGCATCGCCAAGCACGCCGATCAGGCCAGGATCGGCAATAGGCATGTTCTGCGGATTGACATACTGGGAGAGATCCGCGTGCGAGACCTGCGCTCCGCGAGCAAGCAGCGACCCGACAATCGCAACCGCCACCGATCCGCCGAAGTTGCGGGAAAGATTGAACATGCTGGAGGCCTTTGTCCGCAGATTGGGCGGGACACTCGCAAAGGCAACCGCTTGAATCGGGATGAATACAAACCCCACCCCCGCACCCTGGAGCAGGCTCGACCAGATAATCAGGCCCGGTCCCATCTCCAGCGAAGCGAGACTCAGCACGTAAAGTGATGCGGCAATCCCGAGGACTCCAAACAGCAGCAGCCATCGGACATCAAACTTGTCCACCAGCCGCCCCGAGGCGATCATTGCAAACATCGCCGCGATCCCGCGCACCCCGGTCAGATAGCCAGATTCCAGAACGCCATAATTGTAGATTTGCTGGAGTAGCGGCGGAGTCAAAGCCATTCCCGCGACCAGCACCGCCCCGCTCAGGAACATGAGCAGCAGCCCGGCCACATAGCTTCGATCGGTGATCATGGATCGCTCGAACAATGGCTGAGGCGTGTTGATGGAATGGATGATGAACATCCACATGGCGCCAATCGCGATGCCAAGCTCGATGACGATCTCGATGCTGTCGAACCAATCGACGGTGTGCCCGCGATCGAGCATCAGCTGAAATGAGGCAAGCGCGAGACCCAGCAACAGGAAACCCGATATGTCGAAGGACTCCCGCACCTTTGGTATTCTGGGCATGTAGCGCAGCATCAGCAGGGTCGCGATCACCCCGATCGGCAGATTGATCAGGAACACCCAGCGCCAGCTGAGATTCTCGGTCAGCCATCCGCCCACCACCGGCCCCATGATCGGCGCGAGCACCACCCCGGTGCCAAAGATAGACATCGCCCTGCCAAAAGCCTCCGGCGGGTGAATGTCGTACAATGTGGCTTGTACCAGTGGCGGGATGAAAGCCCCGGTGATTCCCTGGATGATCCGGAAAGCGACCATCTCCGGCAACGAGGTTGCAATCGCGCACAGCACCGAGGCGGCCGTGAAGGCCGCGCCCAGCGCGGTGGTCTCGGTCACTGCCGGCCGCACCACCGGGATGCCCAGCAGGTCGGCCTGGAACTGCATCAGCAGGTCG
>CBFGZJ010000058.1:0-9062 GCA_965653215.1 uncultured Sphingomonas sp.
GGCCGGTTGTCAGCAATAGCGGATACCGCGCGCCCGTTCGCTCGTCGGTCGGAATATATTCGGTCATGACGAACTTGCCCTTGCCGCGCACGAAGCCGTCGACATGCATCACCGGCGTCCCTTCAGGATGTTTGTCATTGCAGGGCCATTGGATTGAACCAAGCTTGTCCAGCCGATCAAACGACACGCCGCCGAAGCTTGGAGTCACTGCCGCGATTTCGTCCATGATCTGTGCCGGGTGAGCATAGCTCCACGCCAGCCCCATTGCTTGAGCGAGCAACTGGGTGATCTGCCAGTCCTCATAGCCGTTCTTCGGCTCGATCAGCTTGCGCACTAGCTGGATGCGACGCTCGGCGTTGGTGAAGGTGCCGTCCTTTTCCAGGAAGGTCGATCCGGGCAGGAAGACGTGCGCATAGTTGGCGGTTTCATTGAGGAACAGGTCGTGGACGACGACGCACTCCATCGCCGCCAACCCAGCCGCGACATGGCTGGTGTTCGGGTCTGACTGGAGGATATCCTCGCCCTGGATGTAGAGGCCCTTGAATACGCCATCGACAGCGGCGTCGAGCATGTTGGGAATCCGCAGGCCCGGCTCATGATCGAGCGGAGCGCCCCATATTTGCTCGAACATGTCGCGGGCGGCCTGGTCCGAGACGTGGCGGTAGCCGCTGAGCTCATGCGGGAAGCTGCCCATGTCGCACGCGCCCTGAACATTGTTCTGACCGCGCAGCGGATTCACCCCGACCCCGGGACGGCCGACATTGCCTGTCGCCATCGCCAGGTTGGCGATTGCCATGACGGTGGTGGAACCCTGGCTATGCTCGGTCACTCCGAGGCCGTAGTAAATCGCCCCATTTCCACCGGTGGCATAGAGCCGGGCCGCGGCGCGAACATCGCCGGCAGGAACTCCGCTGTACTGCTCCGAGGCTTCGGGTGAATGTTCCGCCCGGCTGACGAACTCGGCCCAGTCGCGGAATTCGTCGAGGTCGCACCGCTCCCGCACGAACGCCTCATCGACCAGCCCCTCTGTTACGATCACATGCGCCATTGCGGTGAGCACCGCGACATTGGTTCCCGGCCGTAGCGGCAGATGAAAATCCGCCTCAGGCGCTGCTTGAGGCGCGAGGCGAACACCGGGTGACCATCGGTCGGGTTGGCGCCGATGATCATCACCACGTCAGCCTGCTCGACGCTGTCGAAATCCTGGGTCCCGGCCGAAGTACCGAAGGTGGTTTTCAGACCGTAGCCGGTCGGCGAGTGGCAGACCCTCGCGCAGGTATCGACATTATTATTGCCGAAGCCGGCGCGAACCAGTTTCTGGACGAGGAAGGTCTCTTCGTTGGTGCAGCGCGAAGACGTGATTCCGCCGACCGAACGCCGGCCGTACTTCTCCTGCAGCCGCCGGAACTCGCTCGCGGTGTAGCTGATCGCCTCGTCCCAGCTGACCACCCGCCACGGCTGGTCAATCGAGGACCGGATCATCGGCTCGAGGATCCGTTCGCGATGGTGGGCATATCCCCAGGCGAAGCGACCCTTGACGCAGCTGTGGCCGCGGTTGGCCTTGCCGTCCTTCCAGGGCATCATGCGGACCAGCTGCTCGCCCTTCATCTCCGCCTTGAACGCACAGCCGACTCCGCAATAGGCGCAAGTGGTGATGGTACTGCGTTCGGGCAGTCCAATCTCAGCGATAGCCTTTTCCTGCAGCGCACCGGTCGGACAGGCCTGGACACATGCGCCGCACGACACGCATTCAGACTGAAGGAACGGCTCATCCTGGCTGGCCGAGACATGGGCCTGAAAGCCGCGACCGCTGATTGTCAGTGCGAACGTGCCCTGGACCTCATCGCAGGCGCGCACGCAACGCGAGCAGACGATGCACTTGGCGGGATCAAACGCGAAATAGGGGTTCGAAACATCTTGCAGGCAATCGAGATGGGTGTGCTCGGGCTGATAACGAACGTCGGTGAGCCCAACCGCATCCATGACTTCGCGAAGCTCAGTCTGAGCTTCGAGACCGTTGATCTCGGACAGCGGGTGATCGGAGGCGTAGAGCTCCATCACGCCTTGCCGCAGCTTCTGAACCCGCTCGCTAGCGGTACGCACCGCCATCCCTTCCGCTACCGGAGTGGTGCAGGATGCCGGGGTTCCGCCGCGGCCCTCGATCACAATGAGGCACACCCGGCATGATCCGAACGCCGCCAAGCTGTCGGTCGCGCACAGTTTGGGAATGGCGATCCCGATCAGGCTGGCGGCACGCATGATCGAGGTGCCGGCCGGGACGCTCACCGGCTGGCCGTCGATCGTCAGGGTTACCCGCTGTTCGGACTTGACCTCCGGAGTGCCATGATCGGGATCGCGGATCAGGGTCATGGCGCGGACTCCATTTCGGCGGCTTCGCGCCGACGGAAATCTTCGGGCCACCGGTTGAGCGCGGACATCACCGGGTAAGGCGTGAAACCGCCAAGAGCGCAAAGGGACCCAAACTTCATCGTTTCGCACAGATCGGTGATCAGCGCGATGTTCGCGTCCAACTCATCGCCGGCGATGATCCGGTCCATCACCTCGATGCCACGCGTAGAGCCGATCCGGCAGGGTGTGCACTTGCTGCAGCTTTCGGCAGCGCAGAACTGCATGGCGAACCGCGCCATTCGTGCCATGTCGACGCTGTCGTCGAACACCACGATCCCGGCATGGCCGATCAGCGCGCCTGCATCGGCGAACGCCTCATAATCGAACGGCAGGTGGAACTGGTCTGGGTGGAGGTAGGCGCCGAGAGGCCCGCCGACCTGCACCGCTCGAACCGGCCGGCCGGACTCGGTTCCGCCGCCGATGTCATTGACCAATTCGCCCAGAGTGATCCCGAACGGAGTCTCGAAAAGTCCGCCCTGTTTGATGTTGCCGGCCAGCTGGATCGGCATCGTCCCGCGCGAGCGACCCATGCCGAAGTCGGCATAGGCCTGTCCGCCCTCAGCGAGGATGAACGGGACCGCCGCCAGCGACAGCACATTGTTGATCACCGTTGGCTTGCCGAACAGCCCGACATGGGCCGGGAGCGGCGGCTTGGCCCTGACCTCCCCGCGCTTGCCCTCGATGCTCTCGAGCAGCGAGGTCTCCTCACCACAGACATAGGCGCCGGCCCCCACCCGAACCTCGATGTCGAAGTCGTGGCCGATAATTCCGGCCTGCCGGGCAGCCTCGATCGCCGTGTTCATGGCGATGATCGCATGCGGATACTCCGAGCGAATATAGATGTACCCGTAGCTCGCGCCGACCGCCAAGCCGGCGATCACCATCCCTTCAATGATCAGGAACGGGTCGCCTTCGATGATCATCCGGTCGGCGAAGGTACCGCTGTCGCCCTCGTCGGCATTGCAGACAATGAACTTCTCTAGGCCGGGCGTATCGGCGACTGTCTGCCACTTGATCCCCGTCGGGAACCCCGCGCCGCCTCGGCCGCGCAGGCCCGAGGTCGTGACTTCGGCGATCGTCGCCGCCGGCCCGATCGCCAGTGCTCGCTCAAGCCCGCTGAACCCGCCATGCGCACGATAGTCGTCGAGGGAGCGCGGATCGATAATCCCGCAGCGCGCGAAGGTCAGCCGAGCCTGGCGTTTGAGGAAGGGATGCTCCACGACCAGGCCGATCCCCAGCGGGTGATCCTCGCCATTGCGGATCGCCTCGGCGACCGAGCCGGCCTTGCTTTCATCGACGGGTCCGAAGCCGATGCGGCCGTGCTCGGTCTCCACCTCGACCAGCGGCTCAAGCCACAACATGCCGCGCGAGCCGGTGCGAACGATCGTCGCCTCTGGCAATGCCTTCGCCAGCACCGCGGCGACCTGATCGGCCCCCACTGCGACGGCTGCTGCGTCGCGAGGGACGAAAATCCTCATTCGGCCGCGACCCGCTCGATCAGACGGCGCGCCGTGTTTTGATCCAACCGGGCAAAGACCTGATCACCGGCCATCGCGCTTGGCCCGCTGGCACACAGCCCAAGGCAGTAAACAGTCTCGACCTCAATCCGCCCATCATCCTCGAACAGCGAGGCGATCCGGTCGACCCCGCGAGCCTGGCAAGCCTCGGCGCGGCACAGCTTGATTACAGGCTTCGTTGCGGGCTCGTGGCGAAAGTCATGATAGAAGCTGACCGTGCCGTGCACTTCCGCTCGCGACCAGTTAAGCGCCTCTGCAATCCGCGGCACCGCTTCTGGGGGTATATAGCCGAAAGCCTCCTGCACATCGTGAAGGATCGGCAATAATGCTCCGGACCGGTCCGCGTGACGGTCCATGATTTCCTGAAAAACCGCTAAATTGAAATTGTTCACGGCAACGCTCAGCATGCCAACAGATTTGGTCGGCCATAAAGGTACAGATCAAGCAACTGTGATCATAACCGGACTGCATACGCAAGGTCAGCGGGATTCCACAGGTTTCACATGCGCGGAGATCGGTGACGCTCGCGTTCCGCCTCCGTGCGTTCACCAATCCATGGTGGCGGGCACCGCCAAGGATCGAAGCTCCTCCGTAGCCGAGGTCCAAGGCCAGTCGAACCCGTTTACAACAGAGCTGTACCCGAGCAGCTGGCGGAGCGTGCGGGATGTGCCTTCCATCGATTTTGGATCGAGAACGAGCGGGAAGTTGATCGACGGCCGGCACCAGGGAGGGCAGTAACCGAAGTTGATCGATGCCCGTTGCCGGTTGGTTGAGACATTGGCTCCCGTGCCGTGGAGCAGCATATCCGTGTAGATGATCAGCGAGCCAGCCGGTGCAACGGCGGGCACTGACTCGTAGAATGTAGCGCCGGACATATCGATCCGGTCGTTCCAGCGATGGCTTCCGGGCACAACGCGGGTCGCGCCATTCTCCTCGTCGAATTCATCGAGACACCAGATGAAGCGCGCATGATATGGATCGGCCTGATTGTGAGTGTCCCGGCCAGCGTCGAGGTGGATGAACTGCGCGCCGCTTCCAGGATGCGTGACGTTGGCATCGAGGCTGTGGACGAGGTAGCTTTCATTAAGCACCGTAGGCCCGAGGATGTGCTTGACCAGTTCGAGTATGACAGGCTGCTCGAGGAGCTCGCAAAACACCGCGTGTCGATCGGGCAGACGGTCAAGGCGCCGATTTTTGGCATCCGGATCCACGAAAAATTGGCTGACACGGCTGATGTCGGCCGCTTCTTCACGGGCGATCTCAGAAGCCACCACCCGCCGCACCAGTTCAACCTTGTCCGGCAGAACCGCACCGGTCAAAATCGCGTAGCCTGCGCGTTCCAGATCGGACTTTGCCGTTGCGAGATCGGCAGTGGGTTGCGGCAGCGGCTCCCTAAAATCCAGGGGAACCACCAGAGCCGCTTCGTTTCTTGTGGTCTGATAATCATCTATCGAAAGAGTGTTTCCGATTGCCATGCCGTAATCTTTCCATCTCGCTTACAAACGTCTGGATGACCTCATTCAGCTCTGCATGAGAGTGGCCAGCGGGTCGGCCTGACCGCCAGCATGACCGTAGCCATGGCCGATCTGATATCCCATCAGCTTCAGGAGATCCTCCGGCAGCGTCCGTGCCACCTTCTGCGGACAGGCGAGGAACTGATTTTCCTCCTGACGAACCCACCCGACGGCATAATTGATTGCCTGGACCCGGCGAACCTCATTAGACCGATTGTGACCGCCGGCATGCCAAAGCTTACTGGTGAAGATCAGCACGGACCCGCGCACCATCTCTGCCGGAAGCGTGTCCTCCATGCTATATTCTGCACGCGGACGAGCGTGGCTCCCCGGCACGACCCGCGTTGCTCCATTTTCCTCGGTGCAGTCCGTTACCGCCCATAGCGAGTTGCACGACACAACATAATCGTCGGGAAAAGGAAAACCGTCGAAGGTCAGTTCATCCTGGTGGATATGTTGTGCCGGGGCACCAGGCTTGAGCGAGATCATCTCGGTCGCGCCAAGTTGGATTGCCGCAGAAGGCGCCAAGATATTTCGGACAACGCCAAGCACCAACGGATTCATCACCAGGTCCCGCCCGGTTGACGATCGCGCGATGAGATTCCCGATCCGCTGCGAGCCATTTCCGAACCAGTCATTTTCGCTAAAGGGGGTAACATCGATAAAGGGCTGCATGTCAGTCAATATTCGATCCATGGCCGTGGACGGGGCCAAGCCGTCGATAATTACATGGCCATGCTCGCGAATGACTTCAGTCGCTTCTTCAATGGTAGCAGTGTTCGGCAGGTGCTGTATTGCCATTGCCGCCATTCCTTTAGTCCAACTTGATTTTGTTGCTACGAGCGCTTCTGATAGTCGTACCGTTGTTCTCCAAATAAGACAGTATACGGATCCCGCATCTCGAGCCGGTGACTAAAGACCGGAATTGTGGGACCCAACATGTGGTAGCCCGCGAAGCTACATAATTCGCGGATGCGCCGGGGGAGTTGACGCATGCGCTCCGGAGTGACGGACAATGTGTGTGCTTCCTCCGGTTTGAGCCATCCTAGCGTGAAGGATATTGAGAGGCCCCGCCGATAAACGTCGGTCGTTTTGTTCGCCCCGCCGCCGTGGATTGTCTTTCCGGTGAAGTAGAGAGCGTCTCCGGCCTTCATGAAGGCCGGAACAGTGGGGGTTGCAGGATCAAGCGTGTACGGGTCGAACGTGATGTCTTTGTGACTTCCGATAACTACTCGCGTCGCGCCGGTTTCTTCGGTGAAGTCCGACAAGGCCAATATGCAGTTGACGAGAAGCTGCTTGCCACCGCCGGCGATCTCTGGCCAATTCCCGTCGTCGCGATGCAACATCTGGGCTTCCTCGCCCGGGCCAATCTCGATCAGTTGTGCGGCGTTGAGCTGGATTTCTCCACACCAATCCAGGCTTCTTTCTGCCCAGGCGAGATAGCGTTCATCCAGGATGGTTTCGACGACCGCATCGCTTTTCTGGACAAGTCCCTCCAACCTTTTGGTGTGCGGAAGGAGCGCGCCATAGGCATTCCCATCATAATCGGTTTTGGGGTTGATGCTGGCGAGATATGGCTCGACATCGGCGAGGATCCGCGACACCAGCTCAGGCGATAAAACCTGCTGAACGATGACGGCGCCGTCGCGATCGACTGTCTCGTTGATATCCTCTGCCGTTGCACTATGCGGCAAGGTCGTAAGAGTCCGGAGTCGCTCTGCGACAGGGGCATCGGGCTCGGCGCTGAAAGCGACCGACCCAGCCGACCCTGAAAGGCTACCATGTGTATCAACGGCCATCGACTACCTCCATCTGAAACTGGGGCTGCTAAACCATGCTGGATTGCTGACCCTCATTGACGCTCGCTCGATCAGGACCTGCGAGGATATAATCGGTAACCACATCATTGAGAGAAGCCGGACGGCGGCCAGATAATAGTTCGACGTCCCCTGTCACGATATCGTAGGCCGACCTGGACGTCTTGCATTTGATGTCCAGAACCAATTCGAGATATTCCTCGGGATATCTTGCAAGGCGAAGCTCCCGCCGAAGCCCATCCAGTGAAGTTTGAACGAATTCCATTGGCTGGCCCGTTATTCTCGACACGAGCGCAACCCGGTCAGCTACCGAGAACGCTTCCGCTCCCGTGGCGTTGTAGATTGCACCCGAGTGCTCCGTTCCAAGGAGGATTCCGGCCGCCGCTGCCGCAACGTCGCCGCGACTTACAAACCCAACCCGGTTCTCGCTCAGTTCCGCCAAGCGGCCGACAGTTTGCCACAGGAGTACCTCCCTGGCGAAGGATTCCATAAAATAGTTCGTTCGAAGAATCGTCCAGGCTGTCGGCGATTTGATAAGTCGCTGCTCGCCCGCCCAACTTGATGCCCAGATCGACGGCTCGGGTTCCTCTCGGGCTCCAACGTCAGAAATGAGGACGACATGACCGACCCGCGCGTTACATGCTGCGTCTATTGCGGCGACCAATTGCCGTGCGCGAATGCCGTATCCCATGTCGAGGCTTGGTACGATTAATAGGCGATCGAGCCCGGCGTAGGCTTCCTGCAGCTTGCCCGGAACATCATAGTCGCCAAACCGCGCTTCATCTGCGTATTGCACGTTCTGCGGCGAGCGGGAGATTCCCGTGACCATGTGGTCGCCAGGCAATTCTTTAAGCCGCTTCAAAACCGCCTGACCAAGATGCCAGCGATCGGCCCTCCCGTTGGTCGTGCAATTCAGTCATCGGGCAATCGTCGGACGGATCGACCGAATGCCCCATGGCAACTCGTCGGCTACCGCCATCACTGCCGCTTTGCCCTCGATTCGCGTTTAGGCTATCCACCGGTCCACCTGGCTTGTCGCTCCTGTCGCTCAGTTGGACAGGTTAGTACACTTGATAGTTTCCTTATGCAAGGAACACAAGCTTTGAAGCCATTCATGATCGACCAAGCAGAAAAAAAATCGGTGTCCGTCCGGAAAGGCCGTCCTTCGGCTACGGAGAGCCGCGAAAGGATGAAGGCCGTCCTCGACGCAGCACGCGCCGAGTTTGTCGCGAAGGGATATCGGCTTGCTACCATGGACGCCATTGCCGCGCTGGCAGGCGTTTCCAAGCGCAGCATCTACAAGTGGCACACCGACAAAGCGGCACTTTTCCGAGCTTGCGTCATGGACTCTGCCCGGCAGCTCCCGGTGCCGGCGATCGACATGAAACGCCCATTGGAGGAGGTACTGGTTCAGTTCGGTCAGGCCCTGTTGCACGCGCACTCAACCGAACTCGCATTCGGTCTCGGGTCGCTTCAAATGCAGGAGGGAAAAGACTTCCCGGAAATTCCCCTTGCTGTAGACCAGGGGGAGCGGTTGATCACCGAACCGATCTCAAAGCTTCTTCAAAGGCACGGGGTTCGTCCCGAGCCGGCTAAGCGATTGGCTTACCTGTTTCTCACCATGTTGTATGCCGACCTTCAGCGACGGATGATGCTCGGTCTTGCCCCGCCGTCCGCCGAGGAAATTCGACGCGATGCCGAGGACTCGGTGAGCGTGCTGTTGAGAGGCATCGCCGATTGGACCGGCTGACATCCGCTGTTTGATGTCGCGAGTCGCGGTGCAAACCCGACTTACGGACCTGGCG
>CBFGZJ010000059.1:0-9054 GCA_965653215.1 uncultured Sphingomonas sp.
CGCCATAGAGGCTTTGGGTCCCGCGAACGGGTTGGGGTGGTTCGATCCTGGCCATCGCGTCGCCGCCGATAGCCGCTGAGTCGAAGTTCGCCAACCGTCGCGGGCGTCGGCTGTTAAACGCGCGGCTCGCCGGTGATGTCGGGCCGTTCAGCGACCTCGGGCGAGAGCCAGCGATAAACAGAGCCACCAATCAGCGCTCCCGCGATCGGTGCAATCCAGAATAACCAGAGCTGTTGCAGGGCAAGGCCGCCAACGAGCAACGCGGGTCCTGTGCTTCGGGCAGGATTGACCGACGTGTTCGTCACCGGGATCGAGATCAGGTGGATCAGCGTGAGCGAGAGTCCGATCGCAAGCGGCGCAAAACCCGCCGGCGCACGACTGTGGGTTGCGCCCATGATCACCAGCAGAAAGAACGCCGTCATCACCACCTCGGTAAGCAATCCAGCGGCCAGTGAATATCCACCGGGCGACAGCGTTTCGACACCGTTGACGGCCAAGCCATTTGGCGCGAGCGCGAATCCGGGCTGTCCCGAAGCAATCATGAGAATCAGAGCGGCGGCTGCGACCGCGCCAAGAACTTGGGCCACGACATAAAAGGGGATGTCTTTCACCGGAAAGCGTCCACCCGCCCAAAGGCCGATTGTCACAGCGGGGTTGAGATGACAGCCGGAAATATGGCCGATCGCATAGGCCATCGTCACCACCGTCAGCCCAAAGGCAAGCGCTACCCCGAGCAAACCAATGCCCAGGTCAGGGAAAGCGGCGGCGAGCACGGCGCTTCCGCAGCCTCCGAGTACAAGCCAGAACGTTCCAAGGAACTCCGCTGCCGTTTTGCGTCCCATATCGCTCACAGTGCCCTCCACATCGTCTTGAGCATCGATCTGCCGCGCAGCCGAAACGAAACATATTGGGGTTGTTCCTAAGGGGTGGCCAACCGAGGGAGGCACCGTTAGAGGCCGCGGCCATCATGAACATCGACCTGATCCCGGCCGGCTCCAATCCTCCCACCAACATCAACGTTCTGATCGAAGTGCCGATCGGCGGCGAGCCCGTGAAGTATGAGTTCGACAAGGTCAGCGGTGCGATCTTCGTCGACCGGATTCTGCACACCCCCATGCGCTACCCTTGCAACTACGGCTTCATCCCGCAGACGCTTGGAGGCGATGGCGATCCACTCGACTGTCTCGTGATGACGCGCTGGCCGCTCATCCCGGGCAGCGTGATCCGGGCCAGGCCGGTGGGAGTGCTGTTTCTGGAAGACGAGGCGGGCGGCGACGAGAAGCTGCTCGCAGTCCCCGAGGGCAAGACCTCACCCTACTATGCCGATGTCGAGGAAGCGACCGACCTGCCGGAGATCGTGCTTCGCCAAATTGAGCATTTCTTCACCCACTACAAAGACTTGGAGCCCGAGAAATGGGTGCGGATCGGCACCTGGGGCGGGCGCGACGCCGCTCATCAGGTCATCCGTGAGGGGCTGGAGCGAGCGTCCGCCAAGTAACTTCGCGATACGATCCACGTTAATTGTCCGGATTGCGCATGGTTAACAAACTGTTTATAAAACAGGCCTTCGCTAGTCGTTAAAGAGGAACGACTCGCTCCGGTTCGGGACGGGAGGTCGTCATGCGTTTGGTCAAGTATATTGCGTTGGCAGGCACAGCGGCAGTTGGAGCTATCTCGCTAGGTGGGACGGCTCAGGCAAGTCTGGTTTACGACTCGACCCTTCAATTCTCAGCGCAGGGCTTCGGTGCAGCACCACGGCTGCTGACGGTCCAGGAGACCGGTCTGGGCGACAATGTCGAATCCGGCTGCGTTGCCCCGAGCGGAGGTGCTGTCAGCGGCGGGTCGGGCGCCTGCGTCAGCGATGCCTCAGTGCATGACGGCAACGGCTTCACCAACACTGGTGGCGATGAGGTCAATCCCCTTAGCGACAATCAGAAGTTCGGCGTGCCGACGATCAGCGAGATGGGCTGGAATGACGCCAGCGACATTGGCCTGCTGTTCAACCCGGTCGAGCCGAGTGGAGACTCGATCACCGTCAATGACGTGACCCTGAAGTTCTACAATGGTGACAGCTTCCTGGCGGCGATCGACGGTTCGCAGGTATTCGGCAGCAGCGATCCAGGCAACGGTGTGGCTGGCTTCACCTTCATCGTCGAGGCGGCGCAGCAGGCCTATCTCGACACAGCGGTCTTCGGTCAGGCCGGCTTCGGCGATTTCCGCATCGCGCTTGAGTCCACTATGTCGGATGCCGCCGGCGGACCTGAGAGCTGGCTCGCGTTCAACCGCGCCACCTCCGTACCGATTCCGGAACCAGCGACCTGGGCGATGATGCTGCTTGGCTTTGGCGCCGTCGGCCATGTCATGCGCCGGACGCGGCGCCGTTCAACGGCGATGCTGCAACTGGCCTGACGAAAACGGACAGGAGCCGGGCGGGCGAGAGATCAGCCCGGCTCCCGCCGATCAGACTGCGTCCGCCTTGCTGCGAACGCCGCGGCGGTAACAAGCGGGACGAGCCACAACACGCGCGCGAAATAGCGATCATGCGGTGTCGACAGCGCTCCGCATACTGCAACGTTGATCGCGATCCCGAGAGCAATCGCCATCGCGAAGGTCGAGCCCGGTGCCGACCGTCGGAACGCAAACTGGATGCCCAACGCAGCGGCGCACGCCAGCACGCTGATAACCGACAGAAATTCCGTCACACGCGTCGGCATCTGTTGCCCCCAAGCTTCGGAACGCCGAACCTCCTGCAAGAGGCGCGGCGGTAGCTTCTCCGCGAAGTGGGCCCGAGACTGCGGGTTATAGTTGAATTCCGCGAGACCAAAGCGGCTCGCCTGGTTTGCGACCGACTGGGCGGAGGAACGAATCACCGCTAGCGGACTGTGCGTCAACACGGCCAAGGCAAACCGCCGGTCATCCGCGGCGATCTGGCGCTTCTCCGCTGCGCCGACCAATGAGAACAAGCCGTCGCGAGCTTCCGGTGACCAGAGGAAGCCATCGCTGTTATCCGGCAATCGCGTGCGGTAGCGGCAAAGCGCGAAGCCGCTCTTAGGACAGCTGCTGCCCAGGTAGTCCGCGCCCGGGCCATCGGCAATCAGCCGTGCGGTGACGAATGGCGGGCGGACGGGCGATGAGCCGGTGACCTTCTCAACAGCTCCGCTGAACAGCAGTTCACCCACAATGCCGACGCCGATCGCACCAGCGATCGGAAGGATTTGCATGATCTTGAGGGGTTGGCGCCGGACCAAGTTGAAGATCGTCATTGCAACCACAAGGGCAAGGAGGATCAGGATGTTGGCGGAATGGAACAAGGCCGCGAGCGCAACCAGCAGGAGCCAGAAGCAAGTTTCCGAAGCACTTGAGTCCCGGCTTCGCAGCATCAGGCGACCGACCGCAAGGATTCCCAATCCGGCAAAGAGGTCGGGCATCAGGAAGCTTGTGAAAAACGCCAGTGGAGTGATGAGCGAGAGAGCGATGCTAACCAGCAGTGTCAGCGGTAATCGCCCATATGTTGCCGGCGGAGCAAAGCGCTTGATGGTCAGGCTGATTGCAGCTGCCGCGAGTGCCGCCTGTACTGCAACCGCGCCCCATAGCGAAATTAGTCGATCGGCGGCGAACAGGAACAAACCATAATAGACGGATCGACCGAGCAGAACCACGTGATCGTCGCTTGCTGGTGAGGCAACTGGCGGCCCTTCCATCCTGGGGAAGTCGGTTCGAGCGGCATCGGGGAACCGCTTCATCAGCTCACCCGACCAGTCGGTGACTGCTCCCGTGAGGTGATTGATGACGGCATCGGCGCCGCGCACATAAGTGCTGGTGTCCGTCATGAAGAACGGCTGGCCGTTCACGAAGGCAGGCCACATCAGGATCAGCACTGCCAACAGCAGCTGGATTACCAGGCCAGCCGACGAACTCCAATTCAGCTTGCCGCGTCCCGGAACGGACCCGGATGCGACCACCTCCGCGTTTTCGGCAGTCAGCATCGATCCGTTACTCTACCCGAGCGGAGGTCGTCAGCACCAAGCGGGCGGAGCTTGCCGCCCGCAGCGCCACTCGTGCAATCGTCCCTGGCAATCGTTCGCGGCAGTGGAACAGCCGCGGTGTCGCCGTCGATGATCAGGCCCGGCTGCACGCTGTCCGCCGCGAGGGGAGAATTCGGCGGTGCAAAGGCCTGATTCTCGTGCGCGATTGGCTTGAGCGCGTCATCCGCGAGTAGCGGCTGCTCGATCTCTTCCGCGCCTGCGATTGCATCACTCGCGACTTCGGTGAGACTTGGCGAGGGGGGAAGAGGTTCCTGTCCGCTGTAGCGCTGACGGAAGGTGCTGCTCGCGCCAAGCCCGCCCTTCAACCGGTAGAAAATGTGGCGACCGAGTTGGACCATCTTGTCGAGCGAGTCGGCCCAGTAAGGCAGGACATAGTCAGCGTGATAATGAGTCGCGTGGCCAACCTGAGCAAACACACTCCCGGCCAATGCTTCCGCCGCGATTCTCCGGGAGCGTTCCCATAGATAGGGCACCGGAATGCGACGCAGGGATCCGTCACAGGTGAAGCTGAACTGGCACCCGGTCGTCCGCTCCGAGCCTTGGTAGATGACTCCGCACACGCTTGACGGATAGGCGGGATGGCGCACACGGTTGAGAACCACCTGCGCGATCGCCCGGCCGCCCTCGACCCCTTCGCTCGCGCCTTCGTAATAGATGGCCTGTGTCAGGCAATCGACAGCGCGCATCCGGCTAATGGCATCGGAACTCAGCTTGAAGCTGGCAGCCGGCGAGTCTTTGCGATCGGAGAAGGCGCGCTTGGCATTTTCCTCAACCGCCTCTTGTGGGGTAAGCGGCCTGAGCAGATCAGGAGGGGGCAGCTCCACGCGAAGCTTGGCCCCATCTGCTGCAGAAACGGTGTCCGGCTTTGCGGTGTCAGCCCCCGGACGATTGGCGAACCACAATAATCCCGCAATCAGCGCGGCCAGAAGCATGCCGGCGAGGACCGGCAGCATCGGCAAGGAGCCTCGTCCCCGACCGCTCGGGTTCTTCCATCGCGCGGCCAGCCAGAACACCCGCGGTCCTTCAATCAAATATCGGCGCCACATCCGCCGCGGCTCGGTTGCGAGCCGATGCGCCCATTCCAATCCCAGTCGCTGAAGCAATCGCGGAGCGCGTCGCTTGCGCTCAGTCAGGAAATCAAGCGAAGCGCCGATGCACAGCCCCATTCCCCGTGCATCGCCAATCTCACGAACCTGGGCGGCAATCAGCTCCTGCTGCGGCGAGCCGACCGCAATCAAGGTGAACCGCGCCTGCTCCAAAGCGATGAATTGCGCCGCCTTTGCCCGTGCGTGATCATCCCCGGCAAGGCCCATCGGCGGCTCATGGTGAGCAAAGCCAACCTCCGGATACCGCTGCTGCAACGCGTCCAGCAGCGCCTTGTCTCCGCCTACGATCGCGACCCGATCACCGGGGCGTATGATATCCTCGAACAAGAGCGCGGTGAGATCGCTGCCTGGAACGACTGGCAGTCGAATACGGTGCTGACGAGCCAGTGCACTGAGGACGCGGCTGTCGCAAACACACAGGTCCGCTTCCCGATAGACGTTGCGGAGGCCGTCGCCATTCTCCTGCGTCGCCTCCAGGCGCACGATGTGATCAACGTTCGGTGTAATGCAGTAGGCATAGGGCGAATCGCTCGTCACCTGCTCGAGCCGGCGGAGAACCTGGCTCAGGCTCAGCGCATCGAACTCGACGCCGAGAAAGTCGGTGCGCTTAGTATGCATCATTGTCGAACAACACGGCGCGGGCAGTGGCTAGCAGGATCGACAGGTCCAGCCACACCGACCACCGGTCGATATATTCCTTGTCCAGCTCAACTCGGCGCTTGGCGCGCTCGACGGTTCGGATCTCACCGCGCAGCCCTTTGACCTGGGCAAGGCCCGTGATCCCCGGCTTCACCCGGTGCCGGCCCGCGTAACCGCGCACCGCATCCTGGTAGAAACGGTCGCCGACCCGCATGTGCGTCGCGTGCGGGCGTGGACCCACCAATGACATATCGCCGCGCACGACGTTGAACAGCTGCGGAAGCTCATCAATGCTGAGCTTCCGCAAGATCCGTCCGACAGGGGTAACCCGCGGATCATTGCGGCTCGTCGTTTCCAATCCCTTCACGTCGGTCTGCTCGACATTCATCGTGCGAAACTTCATGACCGGAATGACTTCGTTGTTGAATCCCACCCTCGGCTGAACGAACAGGACCGGGCCAGGGCTGGTCAACCGGATGAGGATTGCGGCCAATCCCATCAGCGGCGCCACGAAGATCAGCGCCAGCGTACCGATCACCAGATCCTCGCCGCGCTTGATGAACTGGTTGATGTCCCGGAACGGCCGCTGCCACAGCGTCAGGACAGGAATGGTGCCCAGCAGATTGACTCGATAATCGGGAGCGAGTTCGATCGCCTGCTGCGGGATCAGCGACACGTCGACGGAGACGGCGCTCAATCCTTCCATGACCTCGTCCAGGCGTTCCCGGGTCAGGTTCGGAACACTGATCAGGACCTGATCGACCTCACCCCGCCGGGCCATTTCCGCGAGCTCGGAGAAGCCGCCGATGAGCGGCAGATCTTCAAGCGCATCGATCTTTGGTCGGTCATCGGCAACCCCGACAAACTGCAGGTGCGGGAAGCGCTGCGACAGCAGCAACTGTCGGATCCTCGCAATGGACACCGGATCGGCGCCGTAAAAGGCAATTCGCTGGGCGATAGAACCGCGATGGGCCAGCCAACTCAGCAGCTTGCTGACCAGCGGGCGCGACAGGAACAGACAGGTGATCAGGCACAGCAAGAACAGGATGTTGAATCCGCGTGAATAAGTTTCGATCAAGCCGAACTGCCAGAGCAGGGCGGACGCGATCAGGCTGCTGATGATCGCATCGAAGACCGCATCGCCTTCCCCGTCCATGACGTTTACGAGGGTGCGGCGGTAGGCCTGCTTGGACGACCTGATCAGAAGAAAGGTGGCTGCGGTCATCGCCAGCGCAAAGATGTGGACGGTCGGGATCAGCCGTTGGCCGAAAATCAGGTCATATGAAGCGAGTGCCAGGATGACGCTGACGGCGAGGCAACAAAGATCGGCGAGAATGAAGACCGGGCCGACAATGTTCGAAGTGAAACGAACGGTCTTATGTCCGTGCCCCATTCGATCCGCGTGCTCGGCACCCGCCGGCAGTCTGAGGCGACGGCCGGCCCATTCCTCATGACCCACGCCCATCAGATAAAGCCCCGGCTGAGCTTGGTATCCCGCTGATGCGCATACTCCAGATCCACGCGCTCGACGGACTCGGATCCACCCGAGCGTAATGCAATTTTACGCAGCGCATCATAAACCCGGCGGTCCGCCGGTATGTCCTGGAACGCCTGCCACAGTGAGCGCTCCGCCTGACGGGGATCGCCGCTAGCTGAATAGCTGCGATAGAGAAGCATCCGGTCCGGCCCGGATTCCGGAAGCAGGGTCACCAGTTTCTGTGCGTCGACGAGCGCGGCCTGCGGCCTGCCGGTCCGGAGTGCGAGTTCGGCGCGGCCCCGAAGCGCCGCTACGTGCCCGGAGTCGAACGCAAGAACCGCATCGAACCGGCGTCTTGCTTCCCCCGCTTGCCCAAGGTTCATCAGCGCGGTGCCAAGAACCGCATTGGCGTCGGCATTGTCAGCCTCGATCGGAAGCCGGGCGACGGGTGTGGCGAGAGCACGCGCGTCATGCGGCAGACCAACACTGTTGAAGAACGCGGCGTAGGCAAGCCGCTGGTCCGGCCGGGTAGCCGCGCCGGCGTGCCTGCGCGCGTCTTCCACCCGTTGCTGAGCTGGCCACTCGTCCGACCAGAGCTGCAGAACGGACTCGATCAGCTTGGCGGGGGCATCGGCCGTCAACATCGCCAGCGAAGCCGACCGAGCGGACGCCACATCGCCAGCCCGAAAGGCTGCCTCGATGAAGCGGAGCGCCGCACCCTTGTCCGCTGGAGCCATTTGCATCAGCCGCCGCCGGAGGTCCACGACGCTGCGCCAGTCGTCCTTTCGCTCGTAGATCGAAGCAAGCGCGCGGATGCTCCCCCGATCAGTCGGCTGGAGGCGGATTTGCGCGCGAAGCAATTCAAGCGCCTCCTGATCCCGTTCCAGGAAGAGCAGCGTGCGCGCTTTGAGGATTGTGGCGTCGGGATTGTACGGCTCAGCTGCGAGAAGCTGATCGGCATAGATCATCGCCTCCTCGGGCCGGTTGCGATGAAGCGCAACATGACCATAAGCCAGCTTCACCTCCGGGCTATCCGGAGCAACCAGCTCGAGTTCCTTGGCGTGATTCTCTGCGAGTTCCGTGTTGCCAATCAGCAACGCAAGCCTCGTAATCGACTGCAGAATCGCGGGATCGCTACGGTTCAATTCATGAGCGCGGACGAACGCCTCATAAGCATCCACCAATTCGCCCAACGCGACATTCGTCTTGCCAAGCTCCACCCAATATTCCGGCACGTCCTCTGAGGTGAAGACCAGAAGCAGCAGCGCATTGCGTGCAGCCGGCAGATCATTCGCGGCGATGGCGGCCTGATACTCTCCATAGGCTTGCCGGGCTTGCCGTTCAGTCGAATTGCAGCCGCAGAGCGCAATTGACATTAGCAACAGGCAAGCGAAACTATCGGTCAAGTGGGTACGGCGGCAATGCATCACACTGGGATACTCTCGATCTGATTATCGTTTTATAAATTTGCGGACGCAATACGCTCTTAGAACAGAGAAGACGGCGAATCGGCGTCAGGGAGAAAGGGACTAAGTGTGTTCAGAGGTTCAGTCGCGTTTGTCCTTGCGCTAAGTGTGCTGGCTGCTCAGCCGTCGGCTGCAGCAGCGCAACAAGTCTCCTCCTCCGTTCCCGGCGCCGCCTATCGCATCAATCCCGGTGATGAGCTTGAGATCCTGGTGTGGGGCGATGAGCGCCTGCAGCGCGTTGTGCGTGTGCTGCCTGACGGGACTTTCGCCTTTCCCCTGGTCGGTCAGGTCTCTGCTGCCGGTCGACTACCCGCCGACCT
>CBFGZJ010000060.1:0-9043 GCA_965653215.1 uncultured Sphingomonas sp.
ATCGGCAGCACGGAGACCACCGGGGTCGACCTGCCCGAGCCCCACGCGGGCGCGAACCGCCTCGGCGGCTTTGCGCGGGGCGACAGCTTCGGTCTGCCTGGGCTCTCGGAGCCCGAGGCGGTGCGGCATTACACCCGCCTCAGCCGGCAGAACTACGCCATCGATCTCGGGCTCTTCCCGCTTGGCTCCTGCACGATGAAGCATAACCCGCGCCTCAACGAGAAGGTCGCGCGAATGCCGGGCTTCGCAGACGTCCATCCGCTCCAGCCGGTGGATACCGTGCGTGGCGCGCTCGAAGTGATCAACGAGCTCGCCTGCTGGCTTATTGATCTTACCGGAATGCACGGCGTTGCGATGACGCCCAAGGCCGGGGCTCACGGTGAGCTGTGCGGCATCCTGTGCATCCGCGCCGCGCTCGAAGCGCGCGGGGATGCGCGCGAGGTGATCCTGGTGCCCGAGAGCGCGCATGGCACCAATCCCGCCACCGCCGCCTTCGCCGGGTACCGCGTCGAGGATATTCCCGCCACCGCTCACGGCCGCATCGACCTCGCCGCGCTCAAGGCGCGCCTCGGACCGGACGTCGCCGCGGTGATGATCACCAATCCCAACACTTGCGGGCTGTTCGAGCGCGACATGAAGGCGATCTCGGACGCGGTCCACGCCGCTGGCGCCTTCGTGTATTGCGACGGCGCCAATTTCAACGCGATTGTCGGCCGGGTGCGTCCTGGCGACCTTGGCGTCGACGCGATGCACATCAACCTGCACAAGACCTTCTCGACGCCGCACGGCGGTGGCGGGCCGGGCTCGGGGCCGGTGGTGCTGTCCGAGGCGCTCAGCCCCTTTGCCCCGCTGCCCTACACTTCGCGCACCAAAGATGGGGTCGTACACCTGGTCGAGGAGGAAAGCGCCGATGCGTTCTCGAAGGAGCACTTCGGCGGCAAGCTTGCGAGCTTCGGGCGGATGAGCGCCTTCCACGGCCAGATGGGCATGTTCACCCGCGCCCTCACTTATATCCTGAGTCACGGCGCGGACGGGTTGAAGCAGGTCGCGGAAGATGCCGTTCTCAACGCCAATTATATCCTGCGCAGCCTCGATGACCTGCTCGATGCGCCGTTCGGGGACAGTGGGCCGTGCATGCATGAGGCGCTGTTCAGCGACAAAGGCTTTGGCGGGGGGCTGTCGACGCTGGATCTCGCCAAGGCGCTGATCGACGAGGGTTTTCACCCGATGACGATGTATTTCCCGCTTGTGGTGCACGGCGCCATGCTGATCGAACCGACCGAGACGGAATCAAAGGCGAGCCTCGACCAGTTCATCGCTGCCGTGCGAGCGATTGCGATGCGGGCCAAGGCCGGCGATTCTAGCCTCTTAGCTGCACCGGTCCACGCTCCTCGTCGCAGACTTGACGAGACGCTCGCCGCGCGCAAGCCGGTGCTGGCTTACCGCCGGGCGGCGCCGGATGGAGCGGAAGCCGGGCAGGCCGCGCATGTCGGCGGCGGCTGACGGCCGCCAGCACGCTCCGGCTGCTAGCGCGATGCCTGACGGTCGCGAAGCAGCGCCGGGTCGGGAATTATCGGCGATAGCTTGGCGATGACATCGTCGGCAGCGAGGAACAGGTCGGCCGGAAAACCCCGGTCACCGCGATTCCCCGTGCGGAACGATGCCGCCAACAGCCGTTCCGACAGCACCGGCATGAATACGAACCCCTGGTGCCCACGAGAACGCGCGATAAGTGCTGCGTGCAGGACGTAGGCGTCCATCGCTACCATCGGATCGATCATCGGCAGGAACATTAGTTCCAACTTACTCTTCGCCGGATCGGCCTTGGTCTTGAGGATGATCTTCGACTTGTCAGTCCGCCAGACATTCTTCGCCACCGCCTGGTAGGAGCGCCACGAGCGCTCCACCGGGATTAGCCGGAACAGGGTGTTGTTGTCGCTGTCCTTGGCGAGCAGAGTGGCGCGGCTCGTCTTGACCTGCTCGGTCCACAACTCGGCCTCATCCCGCGCTAGCCCTCCAACTAGCTCGGCCGGGGCGGCACCCGAGCGCAGGCGGCGATTGACCTCCAAAACGCTCCCGAGCGAGGCACTAACCCACTGCGAACGAGCTGCGAACAGGTGTCGGGCGGTTTTCACGTCGCGGGTCCCAGCGGTCTCAATGATATTGTGGAGGTCGAGCATTTCGACCAGCTCAGCGGCATCGCTTTCCGGCTTGCCTTCGCTCCTGCGCTTGTCAGCATTGCTCCGGGCAGCCTTCGCCAGAGCCGCTGCGATCTCTGCATTGCCCGCTAGCGCATGGGCAACCGCCGCGCGTGCGATCGGCAGCGAGGCGTTTGACTGCGGCGTGTGTTCGGAGTCGAACTCGATTAGTGCGTCGCGCACCCGAGCGGCTTCTGCGAAGCGGCCGGCCAACTCGAGCCTGTCCGCACGCACCTCTGCGAGAGCTGGGAAGAGGCGGGATCGCCAATGATTCACTCTTTCTTCCTCCGCCGACGGGGTGGCCAGGAACTCGCCGTAAGTCGGCAAGGCGAAGAGGTTGAATAATGAATATTCGTTTGCCTTGGCGCTGCGCAGACTGGCTGAGCGGGCGTCTTCGACCCGGTCTAAACGCAGCAGCGCGGCGCTTTCGATCAAGTCGAAGGCGCTTGCGCGAGTGCGGGAAAAATAGCCGTCGGAAACCAGGCCCGCCACATTCGCCTCACGCCGGGCAAGGCCGACGTCAGCGAGTGCCGAGTTGTAATTCTTGGCTTCAATATGATGGATCGCCCTGCCGAGGATCAAGCCTAGGCGGCGGCGCGGATTGCCCTCCTGGCGTTCGCGAGTGATCAAGCCACTGCACACGGCAACGCCTTCGGCGCCGAACTTGCGCTTGGATGCATCCGCCGCTTCGGGCGGGGGCGCAAACACCCCGAGCAAAGTGACGGCGCCGATCAGCCGCGCCGCAGTCTCGCCGTCCGTCCTGTTGTTGGGTAGCCCATCGCACTGGAGATAGGCTGACCCAGACTTACTATCGACTGCCTGCGCGTGGGCCTGGGTGCTGATGGGTGCAAAGACGAAGCTCAGCGCCGTCGCGCTGAGAAAGACTGACTGTAGTTTCAAAAATTCCCCCTTTGTTCCCACGGAGGGGATAGGAAGATCGAATCCGCCGTGTCAACCTGCGGCGGTGGAAGGCTAGGGACAGTCATGGGCGGTGAGTGCTTCTGCGATGATCGCGCAACATCGGACACGCGCCAGCACGCTCCGGCTGCAGCGCGCAATCGGGAGCCGATTGCGGCGGTGCTTCGCGAATGGTTGCCGGAGAGCGGACTCGTGCTCGAGGTGGCGAGCGGCACCGGCGAGCATGCGGTTCACTTCGCCCGCTGCTTCCCGGAGCTTGAATGGCAGCCGAGCGACCCGAGTAGCGCAGCTTTGGCTTCAATCCTCGCGTGGCAGAGGGCGGAAGGGCTAGCCAATCTGCGCCAGCCGATCGCGTTCGATGCCTGTGACTTGCCGTGGCCAGTCGCGCGGGCCGACGCTTTGCTGTGCATCAACATGGCGCACATCAGCCCGTGGGAAGCCTCGCTGGCGCTGATCGAAGGCGCGACGCAGGTGCTGAGCGATTCCGCGCCGCTGATCCTTTATGGTCCATGGATTGTCGAGGGCATTTCCACCGCGCCCTCAAACCTTGCGTTCGATGCCGATTTGCGCGCTCGCAATCCGAGTTGGGGTCTTCGCCGGGTTAGCGACTTTGCCGCGGCGGCGGAGCAACGCGGCCTGCTGCTGGTCGGGGAGCGGCTAATGCCCGCTAACAATATGATGCTGCAGTTCCGGCGGCGCTAGCTGTTTGACCACGATTTCGCAGCGTCGGCCCGTCGCCATGGTCGGTCCGTCGCATCGGCAGGCACATCTTAAACGAAGATTTACCTGATCGTCCTACGCCTGAAGATTATGGACGAGAGCAACGCACCATCGAATCGCCGGAGCCGGCGGTCGAACGTTCTAATGGCTGCCACCATTGAAACGTCGGCTGGTGTGGTCGCGGTCAAGATGCGGAACCTCTCGGCAGAAGGCGCACTGATCGAAGGCGACGGGCTGCCGGTCGAAGGAACCGCCGTTCTGTTCCGTCGTGGTGAGCTTGCGGTTAGCGGGCACTTCGCCTGGGTGCAGGGAAATCGGGGCGGGATCGCGTTCGACGAGGGTCTGTCGCCGGAAGACGTCCTTCGGAATGTTCCGACGCCTAAACCGCGCACCGTCAGCATCTACCGCCGGCCCGGGTTCGCGGCGCGCCAGCTCACTCCGGGCGAACGGAAAATCGCTGCCGATTACATTTTCCGCCCAGTAGGCAGCGACCGGCACGGAGAGTAGCGCGACTCGACGCTGTTACTCAAATCAGGGATGATCAGTTGGCTGAGCGCATTTGCGTCCGGCGGGTGCGAAGCCATTCGATCAAGGATGCCAGCGGGAGGACCCGATTGAATGTCAGTCCCGCGCAACCATCCTCGCACCAGCGGACTGCGCCCGCCTGCGGTTCGAGTTCGGGCAAGGTGATCGCGACATCAGCGCTGGCCGGTAGCGCGATGTCGGTCTCCACCTTGATCCCGCCTTGCGAGATATCGAGTACGCGCATCCGGTAAGTGTTCGCGCCTTCGCGGACGATGGCGAAGCAGCCCGCTTCGATCCGCGGCATGCGGGGCCGTGCACCATCGGTAGCGGTCGAAAGCATTTCGATGACGTCGATGGGCGAGTCAAATTCAATGCCAACATTGGACTCGCGGATCCAGGCAACGGTACCGGCCACCATCTGGCCGCTCTTGAGTTCGATCGCGACCGGTTTGCCCTGCCCAATCGGATTATAGGCGCGGATCATCATGCCGCCTTCAGAGATATTCTTGATGAGGCAGAGTTCGCGCTGCCCATCGACCATGATCGCGCCGACTCGATAAAGCGTAAGATGGCGCGATCCATCTCGCCGATCCCCCTCCGCCGGCTGAGGAGCAGAATCAGAAAGCGAATAAAGAGTGGTCGCCGGCTGGAAGTCCACGTCTTGCCCTCACATCCAAGGCACCTTGCCCGTTTGTCCAGCACGGGCTTGGCACCTTTCATTGGTTCCACTCAGCCATGCTTATTCGCGACCGGTTTACAGATAGTTGCAACTGCTCCGCTTGGGGCTGAACCGAACCGAGGCGGTATCCGATTTGAATGAAATCTGGCGCCGGTGTATTTTCCTTGCCGTGAAAGGAAGGCGATGACGTTCGCTCCTGCCGCCGCTTTGACCCTGTTGCTGGCGAACCTTGTTCCGACCGGGGCGTTCGCGGCCGAGTCGGTTGAACTGGCCGCTTCGCCCGCCAGCGTCCCCCAGCGGCTGGTCATGCAGGACGATCCCTATGACCGGATGACAGTGCCCGTGACCATCGGCGGGTCGGGTCCGTTTCACTTCCTTGTCGATACCGGCGCGGAGCAGACAGTCATCTCACGGGAACTGGCCGACGCGCTTCAGCTCAAGCGTGGTCGAGCGGCAAAGGTCGTCGGCATCGCGAGCAGGAAGCTGGTGGAAACCGCGCTCGTGCCGAAACTTGGGCTCGGCGGCCTGCGACCGTCCAATCTGAGAGCGCCAATGTTGGCCCAGGACGATATCGGCGCGCACGGGTTGCTGGGAGTGGACACGCTCCACCGGAATCGGGTGCTGTTCGACTTCAAGAAGCGGTCGATGACGATTTTGCCGCCGCGAGGCCCCGTCGGGGCAGAACTGGACGGGGATACCATCGTCGTTCGCGCGCGCGAACGCAGCGGTCGCTTGATCCTGACCGATGCCTCGGCCGACGGGCAGAAGGTGCGGGGCGTGATCGATACCGGTGCCGAGACGAGCATCGGCAATCTCGCGTTGCGGGATCGGCTGATCGGCCAAGGGCGCCGTTCACCCGACATGGTCATGATCCGCTCTGCCGCCGGCGAGCTGGTGGAGCTGGAAACCTTTCGCCTGCGCCGGATGACGATCGGGAGCTTGCAACTCGGCGACGTGGTGATCGCCTTTGCCGACAGTCCTGCCTTCCGATCGATCGGCCTCGGCGACCGGCCTGCGATCCTGCTCGGCATGAATGTCCTGCGCGCATTCGACCGGGTGGCCATCGATTTCCCCGCGAAGAGACTTCATTTCGACCTGCCCGCCTCCCGCATGGTGGACCTCGGTTTCCATCGGCCCGGCGAAGCTGGGTTGCAGGAGCGCTAAAAAGCGGCTTGGGCGATGCGCGGAGGTACGCGCGATGATCGAAGCTGAATGGTGGGACTATGACTCGGTCGATGAGCTTGCGGATGCGGTCGCGGGCGACATCGGCTTCATCATCGAAAGCGCCATCGAAGCCCGCGGCGAGGCTTTGCTCGCCCTGCCAGGGGGATCCAGCGTCCGGCCGGTGTTCGAACGGCTTGCGAAGGCCAAGCTGCCGTGGAAGCGGGTAACGATCTGCCCAACCGACGAGCGTCTGGTCCCGGTCGATCATGAGCTCAGCAATGTCCGGGGAATCGCGCAGTCCTTTCTGCCGACCGGCGCGCGCGTGATCCCCATCGGGATCGAAAGCAATGACCACAGGGCCGCAGGGAACGCCGCGGATGCCCGGCTGCAGGACTTGCACTGGCCGCCCGACCTCGTGTGGCTGGGCATGGGCGAGGACGGTCACACGGCAGGAATCTTTACGGGTCCAGACCTGCGCGATGCGCTTGAAGCGCCGAAAACCCGCCGCGCCGTTGGCGTGATGCCCGAACCGATGCCGGGGAGCGCTCCGGTTCCCCGAGTCACGTTGACGCGGGCGGCGATCCTATCCGCCCGGACGCTGCTGATCACCCTCCATGGCAACCCCAAGCGGGAGTTGCTGGAGCAGGCGATTGCCGACGGCCACTCGTCGAACCTGCCGATCGGGCGAGTGCTGGCCGAGGCGGAACAACCGATCGACATCCACTGGAGCGGCAACTGAGTGACGCTGGTCGGCGGGATCGAGGCCGGCGGGACCAAATTCGTTCTCGGTATTGGAACTGCGCCGGACGCGATCATCGCGCGCCACCGGCTCCCGACGGGCAGGCCTGAGGAAACGATCCCCGAGGTCATCGCCTGGTTCAAGGAGCAGCCGCCGATCACCGCGTTAGGGATTGGGACCTTCGGACCGGTCGACGTTGATCCGGCCAGTCCGGACTGGGGGCGGCTTGGAGCGACCCCGAAACGGGAATGGCGCGGAGTCCGGCTGGCGTCGCGGCTGGCCGACGCGTTGGAAGTGCCCGTGTTCCTCGACACCGATGTCAATCTTGCCGGTCTGGCGGAGGCCAGGTGCGGGGCAGGGCAGGGTGATCGAATCCTGATCTATGTCACGGTTGGTACCGGGATCGGCGGCGGGGCGATTGTCGAGGGCCGACCATTGCGCGGAATTGCGCACAGCGAGATGGGCCACATTCCGGTTCGCCTGCATCCGGCAGACGGGGCGTTCGCCGGTGTTTGTCCCTCCCACGGCCGCTGCCTCGAAGGCCTGGCGAGCGGGCCCGCGATCCAGGCGCGCTGGGGGGCGCCGCTGTCCGAGCTGGCGCAGGATCACCCGGCGCACGGCATCATTGCCTTCTACCTCGCGCAATTGGCCGTTACTCTTCAGGCAATCCTGTCGCCGCAGCGAATCATTTTCGGCGGTGGAGTCATGAAGACGGCCGGACTCCTGCAGGGGGTGATCGCCGAAGTGCGAACCCTCTCCGCGGGCTATTTTGCCGGCAATCCTGCGGACATCCTGGTCCTACCCGCCCTCGGCGACGATGCCGGACTGATCGGTGCTTTGACCTTGGCGCTGGACCGGTAAGCATCCCAGACTTGGACTTCGTCACCATGCCGGATGCGTAACTGGTGGCACCATCGGCGGCCATTCTTCGTTGATAGGGGGCACTGACCGGGAGGTCGCATTTGAATAGGCAGCGAATTGTTGCGGTAGGACTGTTGACCGAGGGCGACCTGCGCCTCCTGGGGTCGGGCTTCGACCGGCTGTGGCCTGTTGAACAAACTCCGCAGTTCGATGAATTGCTTCGCGCGATTGACGAGGCTGACCAGCGATTGGGTCGCGAGCGCCAGGCGCGTTAGCGGTTCATCCTGTCTCGAAGCGGGACGGAATTCGGGACAGGATGGTGAGCCCTGCTGGATTCGAACCAGCGACCTACTGATTAAAAGTCAGTTGCTCTACCGACTGAGCTAAGGGCCCTGACCAGAGCGGTTCCCCTAATCGGCTTGTCGGCTGCGGGCAAGGCGCGCGGCCAGGTGGCGGACCGACAGCGCGCCAGTGATCCGCCAGTTCGGTGCAATCGCGCTGAGCGGACCAAGCACGAAGGCGCGGTGCGGAAGCTGCTTGTGCGGAATCGTGAGTTGCCGGCTGCGCCATGTGCCTCCGTCCCAGGCCGCGATGTCGAGATCGAGTACCCGGTCGCCCCAGCGTTTTCCGGGAGTGCGGCCGAAGTCGCGCTCAACCCTCTTGAGCGCCGCGAGCATATCGGGCGGGTCAAGTTCGGTTTCGACGAGAGCAACGGCGTTGGCGAAGTCGCGTCGAGCCTGACCATGGGCCGGGTTGAGCAGGATTGGTGAGGCATCGAACAGGTCGAAGTCGCGGTCCAGCCGGGCAATGGCGGATGCGACGACCTCGGCAGGCCGCCCGTGGCGGCCGTGACAGCGATTGGAACCGATGGCGATAGCGTAGAGGTGGGGCACGACCGCTCCCTGTCATTGGGAGCGCAGAGACGCAATCCAGCGGCGGGGACCGGATTGCTTCGTCGCGTCGCTTCTCGCAATGACAAGGGCGTGATGACGCCCGCCGATCTGTCGCCCATGCCCCAGGCTGAAGCGCCGCGCGACTGCCCCTTGTGTCCGCGCCTGGTGACGTTTCGTCAGCAATGCCGCGCCGAGTTCCCGGACTGGTGGAACGCGCCGGTGCCGGCATTCGGTGACCCGCAGGCGTGGCTCGCAATCGCCGGTCTCGCCCCTGGCAAGCATGGAGCGAACCGCACGGGCCGCCCCTTCACCGGTGATTATGCGGGGGAGCTGCTCTACGCGACCC
>CBFGZJ010000061.1:0-9035 GCA_965653215.1 uncultured Sphingomonas sp.
ATTGATACAGCGTGATCGGATCGTCATTGACGACGGCGACGGTTTGACCCTCCGCCTTGCGGTCACAACCGGAGGCAAACGTGGCGAGCGCGAGGGCGACAATGATCCGATTACGCACTTGCCCCCCGCATTTGAAAAATCACTTTCTTCGTCATAGCATGGGAGAAACTCCGGTGCCAGCGAGCCAGGAAGGGGCGGAATCATGGAAACTGTCTACGATTGGGTGACCGTGGGCATTTTCGCCGCGCTAGTTGTCCTATTCATGCAGCGGTCGACCGGCGACGAGCTCCAACGAGACGAAGACTCACTGCTCCTGTACCTTGCAGCCGGCGGCGGCTGCGCTGCCGCCAACTATTTCGGGAACCAGGAACAACATGTGGTCGCGGTGCTGCTGATCGCCGGAACGCTCGGCTTCATACTGTATTTTCTGAAGCCCTTTCGTTCCTGGCCACGACCCTGATCACACCATCAGCACCCGTCGCTGGGAGGGTGCGAGCGATGCCAGCAGCGCTTTGATGAAGTCGCTCATCTCCGCCATCGCACCCGCCTGATCATGGCGGACGGTAGAGACACGAACCAGCACGGCGTCCGGAACCACCCGGCGCAAATTGTCGGTCGCCACCGCCAGCCGCTGCTCGGCCCAGCTTGCAGGAAGGTGGTTGCCGATGCGAGTCCAATAGAGGATGTGCTCGGTCCGCCCGTCAGCGGTGGCGGATAGTTGATTGGCGGGAAGAATTGCGGCGCCGACGTTGAGATCGCGTCGCGTCACCGCGGTCAGCTGATATCCACCGGCCGGATAACACACCTCCGGGCGATGCACCTGCAGCAATCCGGTTTGACCACTGCTCTGGGCGACGAGCAACATGATCGGTGCCGATCGACCGTTTGAATAGACCCGCGTCAAGAGCTGGCTGTACAGCATGTTGGCCAGCTGGTCCTCAGGCGGCACGACCAACCCGCTGCTGGTGACGAACTTCCATTGTCCGATCTGCTTTGGAACCAGCCCGTCGAGCGAGCCCTTTCCAAGATAATCGAGCTTGATGTTGGGTCTGCGAGCGGCGGCAAGACCGGCAGCTCCGCAGAACAATAGGCCGAGCGAAAGGCTACGCCGATCTAGCGTTGTCGGTCTCATGAGGTTGCCTGCTGATCGCGCCGCTGAACGAAGCTGCTGAACAGATGGTCGACGGCAAAGACCGTGGCGAGCGCGACCGCGAACATCAGCAGCCCGGCGAAGTCATGGATGAAGCCCTGGGCAGCTGCCTCACCGAAGTAATAGGTGATCAGGATCAACACGATCACCCGAACGAAGTTGGAGAAAACTGCGACCGGGATCACGGCAAGCGCCACCACCAGGAAGGCAGCGAAATTCGTACGGTGCCGAAGATAGACGTAGAAGAGGCAGACCGCGCTCAAGGTGATGATCGAATTAAGGCCGGCACAGGCTGCAGCGACCAGCAGCTCATATTGGGCAATCTGAATCACCACGCCCGAGCTTGCGATCGGATATCCGAACAGGTGAAGCAGGGCGACAGCCCACTGAGAAATGGCAATCTTGATTGGCTGCGTTACCGCAGCCACCACCGAGTCCGGCGGCGGGAGCGTGAACGCCAGGTAGATCAACGGAAACCAGATCGCCCGCAGAACCGCGCCGCCGAACAGCAGATAGGCGCCGGCGATCAACGCACCGTACATCGCGAACGCCTCGATCTCGAGAATGCCGGTGATGCGCGCAACCACGAAGATCGACAGCAGAATGAGCACTGCAGCTCCGCCCGCCCACGGCCTCGGCCGGCGCGGCTGCGCCTTGCTGTCTTTCAACTCCCGGTGCAGCAGCCACAGTCCGGTCGCGAGTACGATGGGTCCGTGCCCACCCTGTTCGGTTGACCAGCTGAACCTCGCGATTTCGATGAACGTCGGGAGCACCAATGCGATGCAGCCGATCGCCAGCACCACCTGCCCAACCGACAACGATACGGGGAAGAGCTTGCCCGGTGGAGTTCGAACTAGAAGCAAGCTGGTACACTTTGATTTTGCACGAGCTTCTCTCGCGGATTTAGACGCGGACGCTAGACTTTCAGTCCGGCTGCTGCAAGTTGCCGAAGCCGTTTCCTGTCCCGCTTTCGGGCGCTAAGCTCGACAAAATTCCTTAGGCGAGGTGGTGAAGTGCGGTGACCTTCCTGATCGTCGCGATCCTGGCGCCAATCGCACTTGTGACCTTAGTGTTCACCGTTGAGCTGCTTGTCGGCCTGCCGGCGCTGCGGCCAGCTTCCTACAGCCCTGCGCGCGAACCGATAACGATCGTCATTCCAGCGCATGATGAGGAGCTGATCCTTGGCGCCACACTGGCGGCAATCAAGCAAGCTGCGGGTTCGGACGCGACCATCCTGGTGGTGGCGGACAACTGCGTCGACGGGACGGCGGAGTGCGCGCGCGCCGCGGGGGTCGAGGTGATCAAGAGACATGACGACACCCGACGCGGGAAGGGATTCGCGCTGTCCTTCGCCCGCGATCATCTCAGAGAAAATCCGCCCGCCACCGTAATCGTCCTGGACGCAGATTGTGCGACAGACCATGCAAGCATCACGGCTCTGGCAGCGGCGGTCATAACCAGCGGCCGCCCTTGCCAAGCGGTCAACCTGCTCCGCCCGGTGACCGGCAAGGCTCCGCTTGTCCGCCTGTCCACCTTCGCTTTCATGGTGAAAAATCTGGTGCGGCAACGGGCACTGCAACGGCTGGCGGGCCGCGTCCATCTGACCGGAACCGGAATGGCGATTCCGTGGCGGCTGTTTGCCGAAGCTAATCTCGCGACCGCGAGCATCGTCGAAGACGTCAAGCTGGGACTCGAGTTGGACAGGAACGGCCACCCGCCGATGCTGGTGCCTACCGCGGTCGTGTGGAGCGATCCCGCGCCGCAGGAGACCACGCTTGTTCAGCGTCAGCGCTGGGAAGGGGGTTTCCTCGCGATGGCCACCCGAACGGCTCCGGCCGCGCTAGGCCGAAGCCTACGACGGGGCGATCTGCGCGGTCTATGGGCTGCGCTCGATCTATGCGTTCCCCCGCTGACCCTGCTCCTGCTGCTGAACCTGGCCGCATTGCTGTTGGGGGCCGGAATGACATGGGTGTCAGAAGCGCAATGGTGGCCGCTTGCCCTGCACGCGACCCTTTTCGCTGCCGCGGGGCTGGCGCTCGCGCTGGCCTGGTGGCGGGAAGGACGGCAGTTCATTTCTCTCGGCGGGCTGCTCCAGATCCCGCTTTATGTCGCCTGGAAGATCCCGATGTACTTGGGACTGAGCCGTAAGGGATCGCCGAACGAATGGCTGAGGACCGGACGTTAGCCAAGCGCGCGGATCGCGACGATCACTGCGATCAAGGTTCCGGCCACCGCGACCACGCTTGCTTCGCGCATTCCGAAGCTGATCTCTCCCCGTTCGGCCGAACGCTTGATTCTCCGGGCAAGTGAGGCGGCCACCCGCAATCCAGGCAGGCGGTCGAAGAAACGCAAACTTGCAATATCGGACCGCGATGGCCGCTGGAGGGCGAGCACCGGGTCGGCAAACAGGGTGACCAGCTGCGGGTGATTCCGGCGGAACCAGATGTAGGCGCCGTCGATCGGCGGCGGATCGTCGAGTCGCAAGAGCCCCTCAAGGTAGGGCACCAGAACAGCGGCCGCGCTCGCAGAAAATCCCATGCAGTGGGTTCCCATGATGTCGCTTTCTTGAAGCCGCTCCGGCGTGAAAGCGATGTAACCACCGTAGAAGATATCGAACGGCTCCGATGGCCCCGCCTGCCGAGCCGCTTCCGTGAAATCGGCGTCGTCCTCCAGGATCAGGACGCTGGCACTACACTCGGCAGCCTCACGCAAGATGGTGAGATGGCTGAGGAAGCAGCCCTTTTCTCCGCGCGACCGGAACGGCGCCTGCTCGTCGGGAGCGACCGCGTCGATGAAGCGCACGCGCGGATCCTCATGGAGGCCGATCCGGCGAAGCTCCGCCTCCATCTCGGCGCGGCGATCAGGCCGGCTGCGCAGGTTGATCACGCGCATCATCTCGAACGCCGAGAAAGGAGCGTTCATCCGGCGGCTCCGACTGCATGCTCGACCTGCCAGTGCGATCGCGCCGAGTTCATCGCGAGCAGGCGGGTAAACTCTTCCTCGAGCTGCCTCGCCGACGCATCCGAATCGAACTCCGCTTCGACCGTTGCTCTCGCCTCTTCTGCCAATCGCCGGCCAAGCGCTGGATCCTCGAACAGGCGCGTCATGCACTGGCCAAGCTCATCCCATTGAGCCGGAGTGAAGAGAAGGCCGTTGACGCCGTCCCGAACAAGCTCCGGAACCCCTGCGACGCGGCTGGAAACAACCGGTACGCCGAGGGCCATCGCTTCCATCAACACGATCGGCAGGCCCTCCATGAAGCTCGGCAACACGAGCATTCCCGCGCGCGCGATTTCTTCAAGCGTCTTTTCCTCGCCCAGCCGACCGACGAATGTAACCGACTGCTGCAGCCCGAGCCGATCTGCGATCCGTTCCAACCGAACGCGTTCAGGCCCATCACCGATCAGCCGCAGCTTGGCATTGGGAAACTGCCTTCTGATGCGAAGGAACGCGTCGAGCAGGCCGGCCTGTCCCTTTTCAGGGGAGAGACGCCCGACGCAGACGATCATCTCGCGATTCTCCCCACGCTCGGATTGGCGAGGAAGCTCGGAAATCGGCAAGCCGCAGCGAATGACCCGGAACTTGCTCCATTGACTAGGCGGCACCAGACGCATGGCCTGTGCCCGGCCAAACCAGGACACACACACCACCATATTGGCGGTGGTGATCTTGTCGGGCAGCAGCAGCCCGGCCGGATAATCGGTCTCGGAGATACCGTGCATGGTGAAGCTCCAGCCGATACCGAGATAGCGGGAGGCAAGGAACCCAACCGTAGCCGCCGAATTGGCGAAATGATTGTGCAGATGGCGGATACCGCGCCGGCGCAGCTCATAGGCGAGGAGCATCGCCTCGGCGAAGTGCGCGCAGGCAAGAAGCAGCCCGCGCAACCCCGGCGGTCGGTGCCGCAATGCCCGCCAGACGGTTCGTGCGTAGCCGAGCGGACTACGTGCAAGCAGGGTGAGATGCGCGCGCACAAAGGCAGCGGCGGGCTGGGCGAGGAGGATGAAGGTGGATGCGGCCTCAACCCGCTCTTCCGTCCCGCTGAGCTCATTGATCGCCGGCGAGCGCACGCTGAAGGTTGCGATCTCCCGGCCAAGCCGTCGAAGCGCGGCCACTTCCCGCCTGATGAACGTGTGCGACGTGGCCGGGTAGAGGCTGGTCAGATAGGCTAGAGCCATGCCGCGCTGCTCCGCCTTGCATAAGGTGCGTCCATCGTCATTGGCCGCCCTTGTAATCGAACGCAGCTCGGCTGGCGAAGAAGAAGCGGGTCGCGCCAATCAACTCCGGAATCTTCGCCAGCATGATCATGGCCGAGTGCTGCCAATTGAACAGCAGGCGATGGCCGCGGCGCACAGTCATGCGTGTGACCTGCGCCGAATAAAGCAGTGGCAGTGCCAGCACCGTCGCGACCTGGCCTGTCCAGCAGGCGATGAGGACAACGGCCAATGGGACAGCCGCGGCCCATAGCAGCGCGCTTCGAAGCTGAGTTCCATAGACGCGCTGCGGCAGTCCGCCGGTGACACTCCATACCTGCGCATAGCCAAATCCGCCGCGCATCGCCCGGCGCCACCATTGGCCGAACCGGCTGATGGCGGCATCATGCCGGGTCATCGGCTGATTGAGCCGCCACAGGTCCCAACCCCGCGCGCGCAGTCGCGCCGCCAGCTCCGGCTCTTCGCCGGCAAGCAACTCGGGCCGGAAGCCGCCAGCCTCCTCATAGGCCGAGAGCCGCATCATGGAATCGCCGCCGCAGGCCTGAGTTCGCCCGAGTGGAGTGTCCCACTCTAGGTCGCACATCCGATTATAGAGAGAATGATCCGGGTGGATCTCTGCCCGCCGGCCGCAGACCACCGCCACCCGTTCGTGATCGTGCAGGAACAGATAGGCGCTTTCGATCCAGCCCGCCTCGAGCAGGCAATCTCCGTCGATAAATTGAACGACCTCGCATCCGGGATGCCGCGCGCGCAGTTCAGTGACCCCGGCGTGACGGCCACGAGCAGCCGTGAACGGACGGTCCGGCTCGAGACGCACAACCGTGGCGCCAAATGTGGTCGCCAGTGCGGCACTACCATCCGTCGACGAGGAATCGACATACACCAGCCGGTCGCGCCACTCCCTGAGAGATTCAAGGCAGCCCCGAAGCCGCTCCCCCTCATTGCGGCCGATCACCACGACGCCGATCTGCTGGCGTTCGCGTTCGGTCAGGCGCGCAGGCTCCACCATCACAGAGTGATCCACGACAGGGCGGGGAACAGTGCCTCCATATCGCCGGTCAAACCAAAGGCGAACAATAGGGAGCGCAGACCAAGCACCGCGACCAGCAGCACGACGGTCAACGCAAGATCATCCCTGCCGAAGCCCAGATGATGCTTTCGGCTGAGCAGCCACATCGTCACATATTTCACCGCTTCGCCGCCGCTGATGACAAGGATCGCGGCAAGAAAACCGTAGAAGTGGAACGCGAGCGGAACGGCGACCACATAGCTGACCAGTTTCACCGCGTTGGCGATTGCTGGCCAGGAGGGCTTGGCCATGCCCATCAGGATCGATTCATTGACGCTGTTGAGAACGGCGAACCACACTCCGATCAGCAACAGCGGAAGCACCAGCGCGGCACCATGGTAGCGGCTGTCGTAGAGGAGCATCACAATCTCGTCGGACACGGTAATGAAGGAGGCGATCCCAACGGCTGCGGCGAGCAGCAAGGTGCGACGGCCCCGTAGGAGGCGTTGGCGGACCTCGATCGCCGACGCGCCCATCGCTGCGATCATCGGAAACAGCAGCATGTTCCCATATCTGACCGCGAGTAGGCTGACGACGTCGGACAGTGTGCGGGCAATGCCGTAGATTCCGAGCTCCGCCAGGCTGAGCCGTTTGGCGAAATACAGCCGATCAAAATTCATCGCGAGGAAGAACACCACGGACGAGAGGAAAATCCACTTTCCGAAAACCAACAGCTGACGAGCGCTCGGCCGGTGGATGATGAAGCGCTGGCGAAGGCCATTGATCATGAGGAAGGAAAGCATCAGCGCGCCGGCGCTTGAGATCACGGCCCCGAGGACCAGCGCCCAAATGGTCGGTGTAATCAGGGCCAATCCGACGTGAGCGACAAACGACAGCGCTGTGAAGGCGACTTCGATAATGTTTAGCCGCTTCTGGAGCAGGGCGCCGCCAACGGAGTGAAGTCCCGAAAAGACAAAGAGCAGTGCGGCAACCTGAAGGATGATCTTGAGCTCGGATTGCTCGAAGAATGTCGCGATCGCTCCAGCGGAGAGGAAACACAGCGCACCAAGGATGATCCCTCGCAGCGCCTGGATCGTCCAAGCCGTGTCGTAGAAGTCGGGGGTGGCGCCATCCTTGTTGCTGACGATGTTCTGGGAAATGCCGATATCGGACAGCAGCTCCACACCGACCTTGATCGTGTTGACGATCAGCATCAGCCCAAACAATGACGGCGCCAGCAGGCGGGCCAGCACGACGTTTGTGAGCAAGCGCAGGAGCTGGACCAGCCCGTAGCAAATGGTTGTCCAACTCAGCCGGACAACGAGCGCTTGCGGAAATCGCGCGGTCAGCACGGCTGCCGACAAGCTCTCGCAGAGGGCTGGCAGTCGCCAGCAGCCGCTGCGGCGGCAAATAGCATGGACCGTGATCGTGCCGTGCGATTAGGAGTGGCCATGTGAGAATCCTGTTCGCGCTTGCCGGCCTTCACCGCGTTGATCGCGGTGCGGAGATTGCCTTCATGGCAATCGCTTCCGAACTGGCTCGCGCTGGACATCAAGTGACATTGATTGGTTCCGGACCCTCACGACCGGGGCAAGGCTATCGCTATCTACGAGCCAAAGCCATTGCTCGCGAGCGGTTCGAGCGTTTTCCGAAGGGTCCGCTGTTCCGAGGTGACACAGTTTGGGAGGAGGCCAGCTTCATTCCGGGCCTGCTGAGCACGTATCAGCCCAGCGATTACGACGTGACCCTGACTTGCAGCTACCCATTCACCAATTGGGCTCTCCGCCGACCCGTGGCTGGCGCACGCCGCCCGCCGCATGTGTTCGTGACCCAGAATGGTGACTGGCCCGCGTTCGCGCGGAATGCGGAATATCGCTGGTTCGGTTGCGAAGGACTGGTGTGCATCAACCCCGATCATGCGGAACGCAATGCCGACCGGTGGCGGACGGCTCTGATCCCCAATGGGGTTGATCTTGAACGATTTACCCCAGGCTTCGGTGACCGGGCTCGCTTCGGCCTCGATCCGGAGCGGCCGGTAGTGCTGATGGTCAGCGCAATGATCGCCAGCAAGAACATCGACGAAGGTATCCGCGCGGTCAGCCAGCTCCCGGAAGCAACGCTGGTCGTGGCCGGAGATGGTCCGCTGCGTGCATCACTTCACGCTCTCGCCGAGGAACTGATGCCGGGTCGCTTCAGGCAGGTGCAGGTCCCGTCCGCTGACATGCCTTCACTCTATCGCTGTGCCGATGCGTTCGTTCACCTCTCCCGCGATGAATCGTTCGGCAATGTCTATGTCGAGGCGCTGGCCTGCGGCCTGCCGGTTGTCGCGTGGGATCTTCCGCGCACCCGATGGATCGGGGGCGACGCGGCAAAGCTTGCGGCGCGCGATGATTCCGGCATGCTGGTCGAGCAGCTTCGGAACGCGATCGGGGCCGGCCCTTCGACCCTCGGGCAGGCGGCTCAGGTGGAGCGCTTCGCCTGGCCAACCGTCGCGAAGCAGTATGAATCCTTTTTGGGCGAAGTTATCGGCGGTCCGGCCTAATCCGAAACAGTCCGACTTGGCGGGTTGCGCCACGATGCACGCCGGTGAACAATCGCGCCCGTGAATATTCCTCCTCCGCCTGGGCTGCGCGAAAGTGCCGAAGCGAGCCCCGCGCCGCAT
>CBFGZJ010000062.1:0-9027 GCA_965653215.1 uncultured Sphingomonas sp.
CCGGTGATCAGGGCGATCCTGTGGCGGGAGGCTCGCCGGGGCCTCGGCGGGGCCGGATGGCTGCCGGTGATCTTCTTCCTGCTGGTCGCAACGTTGATTCCGTTCGCGGTCGGTCCGGACCTGCAGCTGCTTCAGCGCATCGGCGGCGGTGCGCTGTGGGTCGCGGCGCTGACCGCTTCGCTCCTGCCGGTCGAGCGCTTGATCGAGCCCGATCGGGCAGATGGCGTCCTCGATCAGCTGGCGGTGCGCGGAATTGCCGAGGAGCTGGTGATCGCGGCCAAAGTCGCCGGCCATTGGCTCACCTTTGGCCCCCTGCTCCTGATTGCCGCAGTGCCCGCATCGATCCTGCTTGGCGGCGGATTGGAAGCCTTGATCCCGCTCGCTGTCGGCACTCCCGGTCTAGCTGCACTGGCGGTGGGCACGGCGAGCCTAACCGCCGGCTTCCGGACAGCCGGGGCACTGTCCGGGCTCCTGCTCATGCCGCTCGCCATCCCGCTGCTGATTTTCGGCGCGGCGGCCAGCGGCGGCGGCGGAGCCGGCGCTCTCAAACTGGAGGCCGCGGTCAGCCTTCTCCTAGTTGCCGGAACGCCGTTCGTCGGCGGTGCGGCACTCCGGGCAAGCCGCGATTAAGCCCGTTCCCACCGCGCAAAAATCGCGGTCGGCAAGAGCAGACCGCGACTTTCCTCGCGCACCGCCATTTCGCCGCAGGTGACCGTACCGCCCAGATCGGTGAACAGCTGCCGGACCAGTTCGCCGATCGCGATGGCGGACAAGCGCACTGCATAGACGGTCAGCACGAGAAAGCGGCTGTCCCCGTCCAGCAACTTGCGACAGTTGGCGAGCAGCGGCGCGAGATGCTCTTCAAGCCGCCACATTTCCCCCTCCGGACCGCGCCCGAACTTGGGGGGATCGAGCAGGATCCCATCGTAGCGCCGGGCCCGGCGGACCTCGCGGGCGGTGAATTTCGTCGCGTCATCGACAATCCAGCGGATTGGCCGCTCGGCCAGTTCCGACAGCGCCGCGTTGGCGCGGCCTGCCTCAACCGACTTTTTGGATGCATCGACATGAACCAGGCGCGCGCCGGCTTCGCTCAGCAGCAGCGACCCGACGCCGGTGTAGCCGAACAGGTTGAGCACCTCGGCTCCGTCCGCCCGCGCCCGCATCCAATCCCATTGCGGCGCCATGTCCGGGAAGAACGCAAGGTGGCGGAACGGAGTCAATGATGCGGTGAAGCGAACGCCGTCGCGCTGCAGCGGCCAGCCTGCCGGAACACTGCGGTGCTGAACCCAGCGCCCGCCCCCCTCCTCGTCTGAGCCCGGAACGAAGGTAGCGTCCGCGTCCCAGTTGTCGAGTGCAGGCTGCCACATCGCCTGCGGTTCCGGCCGGATCACCCGCACAGGACCGTAGCGCTCGAACTTGCGCCCGGCGCCGCAGTCGATCAGCCCATAGTCGTCCCAGGGCTCCGCAATTATGGTTTCAAGAGGGCTCACGCAGCAACTGCGAGCGGACCGCCGACCGCCGCGATGGCATGCGGACCGTCATGGAGGGCTGCTCCAGCCGCGCGCGCTTCGGCGGGAGCCACGGCGCGAAGCTTGGCGGTGATCTCGTCAACGTCGAGCACCCGCCCAAACACGTCGAGCGAGCGGGCGATATGGTCAGCGCGACCAGAGGGCGTCTCCAGGCCCATCAGCATCCCTGCTTCCAGCTGCGCACGGGCACGCCGGACCTCTGCCTCGGTCAGATCGACGCAGGCCTGCTCGATGATGGCCCGCGCCAAGCCCACCGTCTCAGCGGCCTTCGAGCGGTCGGCTGCGCAACTGACCGTAAACAAGCCAACATCCAACGCGCTGCCGTGCCAGGCGTCGATGCTATAGGCGAGGCCGCGATCCTCGCGGAGCTGCTGGAACAGCCGCGACGACATGCCGCCCCCAACCGCTTGAGTGAAGATTGAAAGTGCCGGAACCCTCGGATCGGCAGCAGCCAGCCCAGGCATCGCGAACGCCCAATGCGCCTGCTCAAACCGCCGCCCATCGTGGCGATGGCCGCCCGAGAAACGTGGCGCGACTGGCATTGACGAGTTGGATGCCGGCATGTCCCCGAACAAGCGCTCGGCGAGAGCGATCATCAGGCTAGGATCGACCTTGCCGGAAGCGACAAGGGTCAAGCGCTCAGGCAGAAACTGGCTCGCGATCCAATTGACACAATCCTGCCGCGACACGGCAGCGATGCTCGCCTCGGTGCCGATGACAGGGCGCCCATAGGGTTGGCTGTCGAACGCCGCCTCATAAAGCAGATCGTGGACATGATCGTCCGGCGAGTCCCGGCATTCGCCGAGTTCGGACAAGATCACGCCCTTTTCGAGCTCCAGCTCGCCACGGTCCAGCCGTGGCGAGCGCAGAAGATCGGCAACAAGCTCGATCGCCAGCGCCGCGTGATCGGGCAGGACGCGCGCGCTGAACACCGTCTGGTCGCGAGAGGTCCAGGCATTGAGACTGCCGCCGACATCCTCGATCGCCTCGGCAATCTGCCGCGCATTACGCCTTCCCGCGCCCTTGAACACGAGATGCTCGACAATATGTGCCAAGCCACCGAGCCCCTCCGGCTCCAGCCGCGAGCCTACCGAAGCATAAAGACCGATTGCGACTGATTGGGCGTGGGCCATCGAGTCCACGGCGACGGTGAAGCCATTCGACAGGCGATGCACGATTACGCCCTTCATCGCCCTGTCCCCCTCCGGCGCAGTGCGAGCACGTAGATCACCACCGCGGCTGCGGCCAAGGCAAACCAGGTGGCGGCATACTGGCGATGGTTGTTCGGGATCTCCGCGGGTGATGGCGGCACGCTTGGCTGCAGCCCGGCAAAGCCGACAGCGGAAACCAGCCGCATCCGCCGTTCCTTGTCCGGCACGATCAGGCCGCGCACCTCCCCCCCGGTCCATCCCTTGCCGGCCGCCGGGTCAAGCGACCAGCCGATGTCGACGCTCATGCCAGGGCCTTCGACGCCCGTGCGGCAGTCGACGATGTGCGAATAGCCGGACTCTCCGGCTGAGTTGCGGCCGGCCACCGCTCGTCTGGCGACGGGTTGCAGGCAAAGCCCACTGGCACGGCGGAACAGCGGCGGCTCGCCTGCGATCGGACCGGCCGGCCAGGCGATCGGCGGCAGAGTGCGGGCCTGCTCGTAGCGGGCGATCAGCGCATCCTTGAGAGGGGCCTTGCGCGCTTGCCAGGCTCCCAGGCCAATCAGCACCGCGACCGCAGCAGCGACCACGATCGTCGGCACGAGCGGCAGACGCTTCATTCGACGATACGCCCTTCCCGAGCGCGCATGCGATATTCCTGAGCCAGCAGCAGTGCCTTCGCGAGCCGAAGTCCGCCGAGGGTCAGGGCAAGTCCAAGCGGAGCCCAGACCAGATGCACCCACAGCGGCGGCGACACGGAAAGATCAACCGTGATCGCCGCCACAGTAAGGATCGCTCCGACCAGCAGGATCAGGAACGCTGCCGGTCCGTCCCCGACATTGAACACAGTGAAATCGAGGCCGCACCCCCGGCACTGTCCGGCAAAGCGGACGACCCCATTGAACAGGCTTTCGGAACCGCAGCGGGGGCAGGCGCCCCGCGCTGCCGAACCCAGCGGCGACAGCAGATCGACCGCCACCGCGCGATTAGGCGCCGTGGATCGGCGCGCCCCAGCCACCCCAGACATAGATGGACACGAACAGGAACAGCCACACCACGTCGACGAAGTGCCAGTACCAGGCCGCGGCCTCGAACCCGAAGTGCTGCTTGGGAGTGAAGTCACCCTTGTTCGCGCGGATCAGGCACACGGTCAGGAAAATGGTCCCGACGATCACGTGGAAACCATGGAAGCCGGTCGCCATGAAGAAGGTCGCGCCGTAGATGTTGCCTTTGAAATCGAACGGCGCGTGAATGTACTCATAAGCCTGGATAGCCGAGAAGAGCGCGCCGAGCAGGATCGTCACCAGCAGCCCCTTCTTGAGGCCTTCGCGGTCGCCATGGATCAGCGAGTGGTGGGCCCAGGTCACGGTGGTTCCCGAGCACAGCAGGATCATCGTGTTCAGCAGCGGGAAGCCCCACGGATCGAGCACCTCGATCCCCTTGGGAGGCCACTGATTGCCGACCGCTTCCACCGCGGAGGGGAAGAGCGCAGCGTCAAAGAAGGCCCAGAACCAGGCGAGGAAGAACATCACCTCGGAGGCGATGAACAGGATCATTCCGTAGCGCAGGTGGAGCTGCACCACCGGCGTGTGATGACCTTCGTGCGATTCCTTGACGGTGTTCGACCACCAGCTGAACATCGTCACCAGCACGGCGATCAGGCCGCCGACCGTCACGAACTTCCCATAGGGATTATCATGCATCCACATCACGCCCCCGCCTGTCAGCGCCAGCGCTGAGAAGGCGCCGATGATCGGCCACGGATCAGGTGGAAGAATATGATAATCGTGAGTCTTCGTGCCGGCCATGAATCGTGCCCCTGTGGTCCTTGGTTGGCGCTCTAGCTTGCGTCCGCGGCAGATTCCAACGGATAAAATGTGTAGCTGAGCGTGATCTCGTCGATGTCACGCGTGTCCGGGTCCTCGAGCAGCTTGGGATCGACGAAGAAGACCACCGGCATCCGCACCTTCTCCCCACCCTTGAGCACCTGCTCAGTGAAGCAGAAGCATTCGATCTTCGAGAAATATTTGCCGGCTTGAACCGGAGTGACGTTGAAAGTCGCCTCCCCCACCGTGCGGCGAGCGGTGTAATTCTGCGCGACGTAGAAGATGGTGTTGCGCTCGCCGGGGCGGACTCGAACGCTGTTCTGCTCCGGTTCGAACCGCCACGGTAGTGCGGGCGAGATATTGGCGTCGAACCGGACGCCGATCTTCGGCCCGGCAATCGCCCCCGGCGCGGCGTCAGCGCGTTGGGTGGTGCCGTTGATTCCGGTCACCTGGCAGAAGATCCGGTACAGCGGCACCGAAGCGAAGGCGAGAGCGGTCATCGCAACCACCACCGCCAACGCCACAAGACTGGTGCGGGCATTCCGGCTCGCCAGGCTCGTCATTGATTGACCGTCATCTTGGCGATGGTGATCGCGAACATCAGGATCACGAACGCACCAAGCAAAACTGCGGTGACCTTGGCCCGAGAGCGCTGCCTAGCGCGGACCAGTTCGTCTTCCGGCCGCATCACAGGCCAACCCAGTGGTCGGCAACCAGCGCGCCGAACATCAGGAAGAGGTAGGCGACGGAATAGGCGAACAATCGCCGCTCCGGCTTCATCTCGGCCGGGTCAGTCGAGCGGTTGCCGGCAACGGCCAGCGCAAGCGCCAGAAAGATAAAGCTGAGCACGACAGCCGCCAGCCCATAGATCGTCCCGGCGAGACCCAGCGGCCAGGGAGCGACCGCGACCGCGGCCATCGGCGCGGTGTAGATCGCGATCTGCCTGCGGGTGCTGGCGAGCCCCGCAACCACTGGCATCATTGGCACGCCCGCAGCGGCATAGTCGGAGCGGACGAACAGCGACAGCGCCCAGAAATGCGGCGGAGTCCATAGGAACACCAGCAGGAACAGAAGGACGGGCAGAAGGCTGACGTCGCCAGTTGCCGCCGCCCAGCCGATCAGCGGCGGAAATGCGCCCGCAGCCCCGCCAATGACGATGTTCTGCGGCGTGCGCCGCTTCAGCCAGACGGTGTAGACGAGGACGTAGAACAGGATCGACACAGCGAGGATGGCGGCCGCGAGATGATTGGCCGCGAGATCCATCAGCACGACCGAAAAGGCGGACAGGCCAACCCCGAAGTGCAGCGCGGACTGCCGGTCCATGCGCTGGGCCGGAAGCGGACGGGCGGCGGTGCGCTTCATCTGCGCGTCCAGGTCCACCTCATACCATTGGTTGAGCGCACCAGCTCCGCCGGCCCCGAGAGCGATGCACAGCACCGCAGTGAACCCCAGCACCGGATGAATCGGCGTGGGGGCCACCAGCAGCCCGCATAGCCCGGTGAACACGACCAGGCTCATCACCCGCGGCTTGGTTAGCGCGAGAAGGTCCCTCCAGTCGGCCGGGAGGGAGGTTTGATCGCTCATCGAAAGGCTTGTCACGCGGGCGCCTATAAAGGCCGAACCCCGTTAGTGGAAGACCGGGGCTTTGGTGTTTCACGACAATGGCTTAGTGCCCCCAAGGATGCTCCACCGAATCATGCTTTCCCCGCTGCTGATGATGCGCCGGTTGCGGCGACGCTCGCAATCGCCCAGCCTGCCCCGACCGCAACGCAAGCGCAGCAGCCCCCCAAGCACGGAATGAAGGGTCCGCAAACCCGCGCCGACGTGGCCGCCAAGGTACAAAGCCGGTTCAGCGTCCTCGACACCAACAAGGACGGGTTCGTCACTCGGCAGGAAAGCGAAGCGGCAATGGCCGCCCGCTTCGGCCAGCGCTTCGACCGCCTTGACGGCAACAAGAATGGCACCGTGACCCCCGAAGTGCGGCGCCAGATGTGGCAGTCACATCGCCAGCACACGCCCAAGGCTGGCTAATTAGGTTTCCTCGTGCCGCAGGGTTCGGCGGCGCAGCGCAGGCCCGGTGGACGTGCAACCCCGCCGGGCCTGTTTGCGTTTGCCGCGTCGACGCGAAAGGTCACGAAAGTCACGGCACGCAGGCGTGACCTTTGGGCTTGCAAGACGCGGAGGCCTCGCGGCAGTCAATCGCGGCAGACATGCCGGATCGTGCGCGGGGGGAAAGATCGACACTGTGAAAGAGCGACTGCAATCAGCTCGCGAAACGCAGCAAACGCATTCCTACATTGCAACTGCTTCTTCGCTCCGGGTTGCCTGCAGAATGTCCGTAATGGCTGGAAAGCCAACAAAGGATCGGCGTTTACCGCCGATTAAGTCCTAGCAAGTAGCTCATCATGCGAGGAGCCTTGTGATGAAGTTGATGACACACCGCCGGGTTTCGCTGCATCGCCACAATAAAGCGAGTTTCGCTAGTTCCGCCTCTACAGCGACAATTGTATCGATTGTCTATTGCGCGTTGCTGCCGTTCACGAGCACGACCATGGCCTATCCCGAAATGGCCCCTCTCGTCCTCGCGAAGGCATTCGCCTACTCTTGGACTTCGACCTTCATTTTTGGCCTCGGCTTATCCTTCGTCATTTTCTCCATATTGCGCGTGATACTCTCTCGGCTCGGTGCAAATCTCGGCGTTATCTATGTCGCGACTGGAGCTATTTTGGTAGCAGAACTCTTGGCGTTGGGCGCTACCGGGAAGGATAGTTTCGCCGACAACGTTGGCATTTGGCTGGGGGCTGGCATAGGTGCGGCCTATGGAATCTTCTATTGGCTGGTTGCCCCGCATAGTCGCAAGCAACCGGTGCATCCGCAGCATTTCGCAACAATGACGGCAGAGACCTCGGCCAATCTGTAACTGCCAACGCCCGCAATGGGTCAACAGCGGACATCCGTTTGCACAGGACTTCGGCTTTCGCCGCTCTAAGTTGATCATCGGCTGGGTCCCCGCTTTCGCGGGGATGACGAGCAGGGGAGCATACGGCCGCAATGGGTCAAAAGCAGACATTCACGGCGGCGACCGCTAGGCGCGCAATGACGCTGGCGGAGGTGTAGAGGCGGCGCGATAGCGCTCCTCCGACTCCGCCATATAGTCGCGGGTGATCGGCACCGCGCGGCGGTCGCGCACATATTGCAACTGGTAGTTGCACATCGTGCCGGATTCGAAGGCGACGACGCCGCCCGCCAGGTAGAATTCCCACATCCGGAAGAAGCGCTCGTCATACATGGCGACGATTGCGTCGCGCGCGTTGCGCGTCCGCTCCAGCCAATGCCGCAGCGTGTAGCCATAATGCAGCCGCAGGGTTTCGATGTCGGACGTGATCAGCCGCGCTTTCTCGCTGGCTGCCGCCATCTGCGAGATGGACGGAAGATGATAATGGTCGGCGCCGACATGTTCGAACATGCCGACTGAGACGATGCGGTCGAACTGACCATCTACCGCGCGATAGTCGATGAGCTCGAACTTCACCTGGTCAGAAACGCCCGCGGCGGCGGCGCGCTCCCGCGCCAATTTCAGCTGCTCTTCGGACAGGGTGACGCCGGTGACTCGGACGCCCGCGACGCGGTTGAGGTAGAGCGCCATCCCGCCCCAGCCGCTGCCGATATCCAGCACGTGCTGCCCCGGCTCGAGCGCAAGCTTGGCGGCGATGTGCGCCTTCTTGTCCGTCTGCGCCTGTTCCAGGCTGTTGGCCGGATCGGTGAAGTAGGCGCAGCTGTATTGCAGGTCGTCATCGAGAAACAGGCGATACAGATCGTTGCCGATGTCATAATGATGGGCGACGTTGCGACGGGAGCGCCGCGCCACATTGGACCGGCGAAACAGAGCCTTGAGACGGCTCTTGCCCTTGCCGATCGCCTTGCGTCCCTGCCCGCCATCTTCCCAGCGGTTGGCGCTGGTGACCAGCTCCATCAGGTCGAGGATGTCACCGTCTTCGATGACGATCCGGCCATCCATATAGGCTTCGCCCAAGCCAAGGCGCGGGTTGCGGGCGATCGCGATCACGGTCGTGCGATCCGCCAGGCGGACCGTGATCGCCTTGCCGCCTCCAGGGCCGAAGCTCCGGCGGCTGCCGTCCGGCATGACGAGCGTCAGTTGCCCTTCGCGGACGATCTTGCCGACCAGCTTGTCAATCAACGCCATGCGAACGCCCCATCCTCCGCTGCTTCCGGATGGATTGCCACGCAGCTTCGCGGCTCGCAATGACTGGCGTTAAGCCGCTTCTCGCTCGGCTTTGCGCTTGCGTTCAGAAGCTGTCTTGAGCTGACCGCAGGCCGCATCGATGTCGCGGCCGCGCGGAGTACGCACGGGCGCTGAGATGCCGGCTTCGAAGATGATGTTGCTGAACGCCCTGATCCGCTCGTCGGTCGAGCATTCGTAAGACGCTCCCGGCCACGGATTGAACGGGATCAGATTGACCTTCGCCGGCAAGCGATAGTGGCGCAGCAGCCGCACCAGCTCGC
>CBFGZJ010000063.1:0-8973 GCA_965653215.1 uncultured Sphingomonas sp.
GCGCTGCCATGAGAAGGGACGCCGCCGACCTCATTATAGGACGGCATGATCACCGCCGGGTCCGCAGCCTTGATGACCTCCGCGAAGGGCACCAGGAATGTCTCGCGCAAGGTCCGCTCGCTAACCTCGAACGGCGCCGTGTTGAGCCCCCCTTCCGGAACACCATGCACGAAATGCTTGAGGGTCGTGAAGACCTTGTCGCGGGCCAGCGGGCGCGTGTGTCCTTGCTGCCCGCGAACCGAGGCGATCGCCATCTGCGCAACCAAATATGGGTCTTCGCCAAAAAATTCCTCGACCCGGCCGAACCGGGGATCGCGAACGATGTCGAGTACCGGGCTGAGAGCGAGGGTCGCTCCTCTCGAGCGAGTTTCCCTCGCCGCAAGCGAGAACGCCTGTTCGACCAGGTTTAGATCCCAGGTGCTGCCGAGGCCGAGCGGGATCGGGAAGATCGTTCCCTCGCGCGCCTTCAGCCCGTGGGCTGTTTCGTCGTGGAACATTGCTGGAATGCCAAGACGGGTCCGTTCCACCAGGTGCCGCTGAATGGCGTTGACGAGATCAACTGTCTCGCCGGGCGCTCGATATGCATCCGTCGCAGACCGTGGCGTGCCGTTGGTATCGCCAGCGTTGCCGATGTGGCCAATGCCGTTGACGAACAGCTGGTCGGCCTTGGCCGGGGAGAAGACGTCGCCCTCAAGAAACAACCGCTTGGTGTAAACAATGCTGCGCATCTGCGCGGCCTTTTCCTCGAGCGTCATTCTGCCGAGGAGATCGCGCACCCGGTCCTGGATCGGCGCCGACGGATTCTTGTAGATTGGGCGCCCCACGGCCTGCGCGGACGCGGCGGCCGGAGCGACGGCGGCTGCCGTCGCCAGAAAGGCGCGGCGGCTGAATGCGAAATTGCTCGACACTGTGATCTCCAGAATTTGGCGCGAGCGCCGATTGGCTAATACGGTCAGACCAACACAAAACGGGCCGGGGTGCCGCCTTCGGCGGAGGGCGCGATCCACACGTCGAATTCGCCTGGCTCCGCGAAGCGTTTGAGGTCCGGATGGACGAACGCAAGGTCCTGCTCCGACAATTCGAACTCGACCGTTGCAGATTGGCCCGGCTGCAGATCCAGGTGGCGGACCCCGCACAATTGGCGGACCGGCCGAGTGACGGATGCCACCCGGTCGCAAAAATAGAGCTGCGCGACCTCATGGGCTGACCGGCCACCCGTATTGCTGATCGTTGCAGAAACTCGGATCTTGCCATTCCGGCGCATGGTCGGCCCACTGACCTGGGTCGCGCCATAGTTGATCGTTGAATAGGTCAGGCCGTGGCCGAACGGATAGAGCGGCGCGGTCGCAAATTCACGATAGCGCGCCTTGTAGGCCTTCTCCTTGGTGAGTTGCGGGCGGCCGGTGCGGCGGTGATTATAGTAGAACGGCTGCTGTCCCGACGCTTGCGGGAAGCTGACCGGCAGGCGGCCTCTTGGTGAATGGTCGCCGAACAGCACCTCGGCGATTGCCGGACCGGTTTCGGAGCCGAGGAACCATGTTGCCATGATCGCGCGGGCATCCCGCACGACCCCGGTGAGTGCAAGGGCGCGCCCGTGCCGCAACAGCACGACCATCGGCTTGCCGGTTGCCGCCACCGCCTCGGCAAGAGCCATTTGCGGCTGCGGAATGGAGATGTCGGCCCGCGATTGCGCCTCGCCGGACATGCTCGCCGACTCCCCCACCACTAGGACGACCACGTCGGCTGAATTTGCGGCTGCGGCTGCGACTGCGGCCGCGATGCCGCCGTCAATCGGCTCTTCATAGCGCGATCCCCGAACCACCTGAAGCTTACCCGAGGGGCCAAGCGCCGCGCGCAGCCCCTCCTCGATCGTGACGTGCTGCTTGATGTCGGGAAACACCGCCCATGGACCCGGCAGGTCCGGCCGGTCGGATACGGCTGGGCCGATCAGCGCGATCGATGCGTTCTTTGAAAGCGGCAGCAGGCCCCCTTCGTTCTTGAGCAGCACCATCGACCCGCGTGCCGCCTCGCGGGCGAGCGCAACCGTCGCGGGAAGGCGGATGTCGCTCTTCTCGCGAGCCAGATCGAGCGAGCGATAAGGATTTTCGAACAGGCCGAGCGCCTTTTTGACGAGCAAGACCCGGCGGACGGCCCGATCGACGACCGTCATCGGCACCTTGCCGTCACGGACCAGCGCCGGCAGATGCTTGTTGTAGAGATTGCTCTGCATCGAGATGTCGCACCCGGCGGTGAGTGCCTTGGCGACTGCATCCGGGCCATCCTTGGCATAGCCGTGCAGGATCAACTCCTCTTCCGACGTATAATCCGAGACCACCAGGCCCGGGAATTTCCATTCCTCCCGAAGGATCGTCGTGAGCAGATAGCGATTCCCGGTCGCCGGGACGCCCGCAACATCGTTGAAGCTCGACATGGTCGACAGCGCGCCGGCCTCGAACGCCGCAAGGAACGGCGGCAGATGGACCTCTCGTAGCGTCGTTTCGGGGATGTCGGCGGTGTTATAATCCATCCCGCCTTCGACTGCCCCATAAGCTGCGAAATGCTTGGGGCAGGCCAGCATGCTGGCGGGGTCCTTGAGATTGCGGCCCTGGAAGCCGCGCACCCGAGCCTCCGCGAAACGGCAGCCAAGCCAGGTGTCTTCCCCGGCGCCTTCGGCAACCCTGCCCCAGCGCTGGTCGCGGGCGACGTCGACCATCGGCGCAAAAGTCCAATGCAAGCCGCGAGCGGTCGATTCAACGGCCGCCGCCCGGGCAGTCCGCTCCGCCAGACCGAAATCGAAGCTGGCCGACTCTCCGAGCGGGATCGGAAAGACCGTATTGGCCCCGTGGATAACGTCGCCGGCGAAGATCAGCGGGATCTTGCTGCGCGATTCCTCGACCGCGACGCGCTGCAGCTCACGGCCGATCTCAACCCCCATGCCATTGAACAATCCTGTGAACTCACCGCGAGCAACCCGCCCCTTGAGGGTCGCCATGCTTTGCGATTGCGGGTTGGGATTGATGATGATCCCGCCCGGTCTCACCGGATCGGCGAAGATGCTGAGCTGCCCCGCCTTCTCCTCGATTGTCATTCGAGCGATGATGCGGTCGATGTCGCGATCACGGGCGAGGCTTGGCATTGCGAACGCGCCGGGCGCGGCGCTGACAAACGCGGCAGCGGACGCACTCCGAAGCAGGCTTCGCCTCGAGATTTGGATCGTCATCAGTTGGCTCCGCGGTTGTTCAAGCGAGCGTGAGTTCAGTTGGTGAAGGTAGCAAGCCGCACGCGCAGCAAGGCGGGCTGCTCATTAAAGTTGAAGCCGGACGTGATCTGATCGCCATTCCAGCGGCGCTGCGCGCGCCACTGGCCATCGACGAACGTGCCCTCCTCCGCGCTCATGATCTGCATGTTCGAAGACGCGTCAACGGGCGCAAAGCGAAGGCGAACATACTGCCCGGCAATCAGGAACTCATCCGCGCTCAGTTGCGCAACGACGCCGCCCCCGACCGGCTCACTGGCCCACGGCGGCGGTTGCAGGCCCGGCCACGCGGGAACGTCGAAACTATTGCGGCCATAGCTGGCGGTGACCCGCCAGCGGCCGAGCGTCTTCGATTGCTCGGCGTCTTGTGCCTTGACCGAGCCCCACGTCGGGCGAGTAGAGGCGATCGCCGCCCAATCGGAAGCGATGGGCCGGAACAGGCGGAACAAAGCGGCATAAGCCTCGATGGTCTTTGCATCGAGCGTACGCGCCCCAAGCGGATAGTTGGAGTAATTCGACGCGTCCATTCCGAACGGCGCCCAGCCGATTGCGCCACGCCCCAGGGCGCCCCAGAAATAGCGGGCCGAGCTCAGCCCATTGCCGCTTTCCGGAACGAACAAGGCGTTATCCGCGCGAGTATAGCGATCGAGCAGCGCGAGGTAGGTCTTCGGATCGGGCGAATAGAGGTCCGGCGCAAGCATATCCAAAGAGGGCGCGGCGGCCTTCCAGATCGGAATGACGTTCCAGTTGGGACCGCCACTGCCGACGGTATCGGCCATCGCCGTGTTGAATGGGTTGAACACCGCAGCATTGACATACAGCGGCAGCCGCTTTTCGGCTTTCCCGGCAATGGCGATCTGCTCGATGTAGCGAGCGTAGGACCAGGCTGCGAACGACTGGTCCGCTTCTTTCCCGAAGGCTTGCGACCAGGTCCCTGCAGGCTTGCCGGCCGCGGTAGCAATGGCCGCGGGCACATTGCCGGTGAACAGCCGCTCCGCCGCCGGTGAATAATCACGCGCGACGCCATGGGTCCCCACTTCATTTTCGATCTGGACCATGATCACCGTGTGCTGCGGATCGACCTGGCGAAGATGGCGCATCAACTGCGTGAAAGCCTTGATGTCGGCCTGCAGGGTCGCCTCCCCAAACGGCGAGAGGGTCAGTGTCGGGCGGCCATCGCGCGCCTGAAGGCGAGGAAAGCGCCGGGTGTCGGACTTCACCCACTCCGGAGTGTAGGTCGACTCCCCATTCTTCCAGCTGCCGAACCACAGCAGAACGACGCGCATGTCATTGGCGCGCGCTTCCCGGATGAGAGCGTCGACCCAGGTGAAGTCGAACCGCCCCTCGACTGGTTCCAGCTGCTCCCACGACACCGGTGCCTCGATCGTATTGGCGTGGATCGAGCGCAGAACCGGCCAGATCCGGGGCAGCACGGAGGGATAATTGCTGGAATTATGGATCTGGCCGCCGAGGATGAGGAACGGCTTGCCATCGACCATCAAGGCATGACGTCCATTGTTCGTGACCAGCCGCGGAAGCTCCGCTGCCGCCGCTTTCGTGTGCGCCACCGACAGAATGCTGGCGATGATCGTCGCGCACGCAAGGGACTTCATGAAAAACCGGATCACCCACCACTCCATCAAGAAAATCCGAGCAACTCCTCCTCTGCGGAGGGAAGGCTCTATCGAACAGTCTTGTCTGATTAATCCACGTCGATCAACCGACAAGCGGCACTAAGGTCGCGGCAAAGCCCGTAAGCGAGGGGCATCAAGCCTCCATTTCTTCAAGCTCGCGGCCACGGGTCTCGCGCACCATGACCTGCACGAACAGGAATGAGATCAGCGCGAACATGGCATAGCCGAAATAGGTCGGCGCCAGTCCCGGGCTCACCGCCAGGGCCGGGAAGCTTACCGAAACCGCGGCGTTCGCCATCCATTGCGCAAAGCCGGCCACCGCGAGTCCGGACCCGCGGATCTGGTTAGGAAACATCTCACCCAGCATGACCCACATCACTGGGCCCCAGCTCAGATTGAAGAAGATGACATAAAGGTTGGCTGCCACGAGGGCGATCAGCCCGCTATTCCCCGGCAGCGACACGGCGCCGCCGGTGTCCGTCACTGCCGTCGAGAAGGCGTAGGCGACGGTTGCGAGGGTCAGTGCCATTCCGGCCGATCCGATCAGCAGCAGCGGCTTGCGGCCAATCCGGTCGATGGTGACCATCGCCAGCAGGCAGGCGCCAATGGAGAGGACGCCCGAGAGGATGTTGGTCATCAGGGCGTCGCGCTCCGAAAAGCCGACCGCTTCCCACAGCGTTGCGCCATAATAGAAGACGACATTGATGCCGACGAGCTGCTGAAAGATCGCGAGGCCGAGGCCGGTCCAGACGACCGGCCAGATGCGGCCATTCGCCCGGTCGACCAGATCGGACAATTTGGGCTTGTGATGATCCGCGGCCAGGCTGGCGCGAATTTCCGGGAGCTTCCGGTCAGCCTCTGCCGATCCGAACAGCCGCGTGAGCACTCGGCGCCCTTCCTCCTCGCGGCCGCGCATGATGAGATAGCGTGGTGATTCCGGGATCGTCAGCAAAGCGGCGAAGTAAATCGCGGCCGGAATTGCCTGCAGCCAGAACATCCACCGCCATGCCGGCAAGCCCAGCCACCAATTGGCGGTCGATCCACCGGCATAGGAGGCGAGCAGGAAATTGGCGACAAAGGCTCCGGTCAGGCCGGTAATGATCATCACCTGCTGGATGCTCGACAGCCGCCCACGAACATTCGCCGGGACCACTTCCGAGATGTACACGGGAGAAATGACGCTGGCGGCGCCGACGCCGAGCCCGCCGATAATCCGGCCGATCACGAACAGCGCCGAGCTGTCGGCTGCACCGGCCAGCAGCGCACTGACCAGGAACAGCACCGCCGCGGTCATCATCACTCCGCGCCGTCCGATCAGGTCAGACAGTCGCCCGGCGGCAAACGCCCCAATCGCCGACCCGACAAGGATCGCCCCGACATTGACACCAATCCCGAGCCGCCCCAACGAAAAGGCCGCTTCAAGCCCCTTCTGAGTGCCGTTGATGACCCCCGAGTCATAGCCGAACATGAAGCCGCCGATCGTGGCGACTGCGACGATTCCGCCAATGAAGGCTGAGCCCCCTGATTCGGCCTGGCCGCCTGCCGTCGTTGCCATCCCGTCCTCGCTGAAATTATTATAATGTGAGCGCTATCATGTCGTTCGGCCCCAAGGTGTCAAGCGCCTCGCGATGGGCGGAGCGGGGCAACTGAAGCGCGATCGAGGATCTCGTGCCGGAAGAGCCGGTGCTCGGTCCTCATGGGTTCATTGCCGCGTCTGTGGCGGATTGCCGCGACCAGCATCTGGACCGCCGCTTTGGCCATCTCCGCGGTGGGTTGGCGAACCGTCGTCAACTCTGGCGAGATCGCGGTTGCAAGAACGCTGTCGTCGAACCCGCAGATGCTGAGGTCGTCAGGTACATCGAGATGGTGGCGGTGGGCCGATGCCACTGCCGCGGCCGCCATATCGTCATTGCTCGCGAAAATGGCCGTGGGGCGCCGTTCGAGGTTCAGCAGGCGGTCCGTGGCAGCAAGCCCCGACGCGTAGGTGAAATCGCCCTGAATGATCAGATCGGCGTTCTCGGACTGGCCGCCATCCTTCATCGCCCGGCGAAAACCCTCCAGGCGCTGGGCGCTTGCGGTCTGGTTCGGGTTGCCGGTGATGAAGGCGATGCGGCGATGCCCCTGCTGGAGCAAGTGTTGTGTCATATCCGCCGCGGCCTGACGATCGTCGATGGACACTGCGATGGTCCCGTCGGCCGGCCCGGCGCTTGCTAGCAGCGCAGCGGGCACACCGGTCGCCCTGAGCGCCTCAATAACCGGCGGGGAATCACAGTATGGCGGCGGCAGGATCATGCCGTCGATTTGCTTGGCCATCCGTCTCAGTTCCTTTGGAAACTCGCTTTCTCCCCAAGTCTCAAGCAACAACTGGATATCGGTCCGGGTCGTCTCGGTGAGACAGCCAACCAGCACCTCGCTCAGATAGGCGCTGCTCGGGTTCCCATAGACGAGGGCGAGGCGAATCTGTGTTGCTCCGGCCAGGCGGCGGGCGGCGACATTGGGGATATAGCCGAGGGCGCTCACCGCTTCGTCGACTCGCCGGCGGGTTTCCTCGCGCACGGCGCGATCCCCGTTGATGACCCGGGAAACCGTCATCGGCGAGACGCCTGCCGCTTTCGCGACATCACTCAAGGTCGGCACGCCTGATCGTCGGGAACGGCTATCGGCCAACCTGATTTCCTCTGCTGAAAGTCCGCGGACGCTTAGGCATGAGCATCAATTCCGGCAATGCGATGCCGGAATTGCGCCTTGCCACTTGCGCGGTTTATGTTAGCGCTACCGCAGGAGAAGGTCCATTGATCTGCGGCCACGGAGCTGTCGGGCAGAAGCAACGCTGTGTTTCTAGGAATTGATATCGGAACATCGGGCGTCAAGGCGATCGTCCTTGATGACCGGGGGGTGGTCACCGCCCAGTCCACCGCCCCCTTGTCGGTGTCGCGGCCGCATCCACTGTGGGCGGAGCAGGACCCGGAGGACTGGTGGCAAGCGACCACCGCCGCCGTCGTGGCGATCGATCCGGGCATAAGGGCAATGGTCCGCGCGATCGGTATTGCCGGACAGATGCATGGAGCGACGCTGCTCGACGCGAACGATCGCGTGCTGCGTCCCGCAATCCTGTGGAATGACGGGCGAAGCTTCGCCGAGTGCGCAGAACTGGAGCAGGCGGTTCCCGACCTGCACCAGATTACCGGCAATCTCGCCATGCCGGGCTTCACCGCGCCCAAGCTGCTATGGGTACGGCGGCATGCGCCAGCAGTCTTCGACCAGGTGCGCAAAATCCTGCTGCCCAAGGATTATGTGCGCTTACGAATGACCGGAGACACTGCGTCGGACATGTCGGACAGCGCGGGCACGCTGTGGCTCGACGTCGGCAGGCGGCAGTGGAGCGACGAGGTGCTCGCGCATTGCGGGCTGGACGCAACGGCGATGCCGACGCTGTTCGAAGGCAATGAGTTCACTGGCACGTTACGACCGGAAGTGGCCGCTCAATGGGGCATGTCGCAGGCCCCGGTCGCTGCCGGCGGTGGCGATAATGCCGCCGGCGCTGCCGGTGTCGGCGTGACCAGCGACGGCGACGGGATTCTCTCGCTGGGCACCTCGGGCGTGATCTTCGTTGCGACGGACTCGTTCCGCCCCAATCCAGCCGGGGCGGTCCACGCCTTCTGCCACTGCCTGCCGCGCATGTGGCACCTGATGTCGGTGCACCTCAGTGCGGCGTCCTGTGTCGACTGGGTGGCGCGGATCACCGCAGCTGCGAGCCCGGCGGAGGTCTTCGCTCGAGCCGAAGCGGCTGGGCCGGGCAGCGGTCCCGAATTATTCCTCCCCTATTTGTCGGGCGAGCGTACGCCGCACAATGACCCGCACGTGCGCGGCGCGTTCCTCAGCCTCGACAACCAGACTGATGCTGGAAAGCTGGCAGCCGCCGTGCTCGAAGGCGTTGCGTTCGCGCTGGCTGATGGAATGGCCGTGTTGCGGGAAGCCGGCGCGAGGGTTTCGAGCTTGTCCGTGATTGGCGGCGGTGCCCGCTCGCCCTATTGGGGCAAGCTGCTGGCCGCCGCGCTAGACCTGCCGCTGGTCTATCTCGAT
>CBFGZJ010000064.1:0-8959 GCA_965653215.1 uncultured Sphingomonas sp.
GAAGAGAGAGAGTTTCGCCATGGCTTACTTCTTCTTGCCTTCTTTGCGGAAGATAAACTCGCCGCGATATTTGATGCCCTTGCCCTTGTAGGGCTCCGGCTTGCGCCAGCGGCGGATCTCAGCCGCGACCTGTCCAACCTTCTGGCGATCGATGCCGCTGATCTCGACCGTGTTCGGATCGGGAGTTTTGACGTCGATCCCTTCGGGAACCGGATAGTTCACGTCGTGGCTGTAACCGAGCTGCAGCCGCAGGTTTCTGCCCTGAGCCGCGGCACGATAGCCGACGCCAGTGATCTCGAGCACCTTGGTGAACCCTTCAGTCACACCCGTCACCAGGTTCTGAACATTCGTGCGCTGCATGCCCCAGGCCGCACGCGAACGCTGGCTGTCCATCACTGGAGTGACACGGATTTCGCCCTCGGCAATCTCATACTTCACGAGATCCTCGAGCAGCTGCATCGCCAACGTGCCCTTCGGCCCTTTGACGGTCAGAGTGCCGCTCTCCGCATTGGCGCTGACCCCACCGGGGAGTGCAATCGGTTTCTTGCCGATACGGGACATCAGAACACCTCCGCCAGCACCTCGCCGCCGACGTTCTGTTCACGCGCTTCAGCGTCGGACAAAACTCCGCGGGGAGTCGAAACAATCACGGCACCAAGGCCGTTGCGGATTCGCGGCAGCTCCTTGGCGCCCGAATAGACCCGGCGGCCGGGCTTCGATACCCGCACCAGATGCTGGATTGCCGGCTGGCCCTCGAAATATTTGAGCTCGATGCGCAGGCCCTTCTGCCCGGCAACGGGTTCTTCGGAATAGCCGCGGATGTAGCCCTCGCGCTGAAGCACGTCGAGCACATGGGCGCGCAGCTTCGACGCCGGCGTCAGGATCGAATCCTTACGCGCCTGCTGGCCGTTGCGGATGCGGGTGAGCATGTCACCCAGGGGATCGGTCATCGCCATTCGGGTGCCCTTACCAACTCGACTTGGTGACGCCCGGGATCAGGCCCTTGTTGCCCATTTCCCGAAGCATGATCCGCGACAGGCGGAACTTGCGATAATATCCGCGCGAACGGCCGGTCAGCTCGCAGCGGTTGCGGATGCGGGTCGGGTTGCCGTTGCGCGGCAGCTCCGCCATCTTCAGCCGGGCGATCAGCCGCTCGGTTTCGTCCAGGGACGTGTCGTTCGCTGTCGTCTTGAGCTTCGCATATTTCGCCGCATATTTTGCGACGAGCTTCTTGCGACGCTCGTTCTTGTTCACGGAACTCAGTTTCGCCATGACTTAAGTTCTCCAGGGGCCGCCTAAGCGGCCTGCTTCTGCTCGTCCGCCGCCGGGAACGGAAAGTTGAACAGGCGAAGCAATTCGCGTGCCTCTTCATCCGTGTTGGCGGTGGTAGTGATGATGATGTCCATGCCCCGGACCTTGTCGATCTGGTCATAGTTGATCTCTGGGAACACGATCTGCTCCTTGAGACCCATCGCATAGTTGCCGCGACCATCGAACGACTTCGGATTGAGGCCACGGAAGTCGCGCACGCGCGGCAGCGCGATCGTGACCAGACGATCGAGGAACTCATACATCCGGTCCCGGCGCAGAGTGACCTTGCAGCCGATCGGCATGCCTTCGCGCAGCTTGAACTGTGCGATCGACGTCTTCGCCTTGGTGATCACCGGCTTCTGACCGGCGATCCGCTCCATTTCGGCGGCAGCAGCCTCGACCTTCTTCTTGTCCTGTGTCGCCTCACCAACGCCCATGTTGATGACGATCTTGTCGAGTCGCGGGACCTCAAGCCGGTTCTTGTAACCGAACCGTTCGGTCATCGCGGCAACGATGCGATCCTCATAATCCTTCTTCAGGCGCGGAGTGTAGCCATCAGCCATTGATCAACTCCCCGGATTTCACGGCAACCCGCACCTTCTTGCCATCGCGGACCTCGAAGCGGACGCGGGTAGCCTTGCCGCTCTTCGGATCGGCGAGAGCAACCTTGGACACGTGCAGCGGCGCTTCCTTGCGCTCCAAGCCACCCTGCGGGTTGACCTGGGTCGGCTTGCGGTGACGGGTCGCGACGTTCACGCCGGACACGACGACCTTCATGTCCTTGGGGATCGCCCTGACGACCTCACCGGTCTTGCCCTTGTCCTTGCCGGACAGGACCACGACCGTGTCGCCCTTCTTGATCTTGCTCGCAGCCATCACAGCACCTCCGGCGCAAGGCTGATGATCTTCATGTGCTTCTTGGCGCGCAGCTCACGCACGACCGGGCCGAAAATCCGGGTGCCGATCGGCTCCTCGTTCTTGTTGACCAGCACCGCCGCGTTGGAATCGAACCGGATCACCGAACCGTCTGGACGACGAATATCCTTCGCAGTCCGAACGATCACCGCCCGGTGAACGTCCCCCTTCTTCACACGACCGCGCGGAGCGGCTTCCTTCACCGACACGACGATGATGTCGCCGACGCCGGCGGTGCGGCGCTTGGAGCCGCCCAGCACCTTGATGCACTGGACGCGCTTGGCGCCGCTGTTGTCCGCGACGTCCAGGTTGGACTGCATCTGGATCATGGTTCGACCCTTCTACCTACTCGATGGCGCCGTCAGGCCTCGACCGCGTCGACCGCGGCAGGTGCCGCGCCGACCCGTTCGACGACTGTCCAGCTCTTCAGTTTACTGACAGGGGCGCACTCCTGAATGCGCACCTGTTCGCCCACATGATAGGCATTGCCCTCATCATGAGCATGATACTTCTTCGACAGCTTGATGATCTTGCCGTACAGCGGGTGCTTCACCCGCCGCTCGACCCGGACCACGACTGTCTTGTCACCCTTGTCGGACACCACGGTGCCGGTGAGGACGCGCTTTGGCATCGTTGAAACTCCTTACGCCTGCTTGGAAGCGGCGGCGCGCTGATTCTGGAGAGTCCGGATGCGGGCGATGGTGCGGCGCACCTCGCGGACCCGCGACGGCTTCTCGAGCTGGTTGGTGGCGGCCTGGAAGCGCAGGTTGAACTGCTCCCGCTTCAGGTCACCAAGCTGCTGCTGCAGCTGGTCGTCGCTCTTGGCCTTGAGATCGTCAATGGCGGCCACGGTCAATCCTCCTCGACCAGCGATTCACCGAGGCGGGCGACCACCTTGGTGCGAATTGGCAATTTTTCCGCAGCGCGCTCGAACGCCGTCTTGGCGAGCGGGCCGGGAACTCCGTCAAGCTCGAACAGGATCCGGCCTGGCTTCACCCGCGCCACCCAGAACTCTGGCGAGCCCTTGCCCGAGCCCATGCGGACTTCGGCCGGCTTGGAGCTGACCGGAACGTCCGGAAACACGCGGATCCACAACCGGCCCTGACGGCGGATGTGGCGCGTGATCGCGCGGCGAGCCGCCTCGATCTGGCGGGCGGTGATCCGGTCCGGTTCCATCGCCTTGAGTCCGAAGGCACCGAAGTTGAGTTCGGTACCGCCCTTGGCGTTGCCGTGGATCCGGCCTTTGAAGGCCTTGCGGAATTTTGTGCGCTTGGGCTGCAGCATGATCGTTCTTCCTTAGCGGCGGTCTTCGCGCGCCGGACGGACGCCCGAAGTCTGCGCTTCCATCATCAGCCGGTCCTGGGCCATCGGATCATGCCCGAGGATCTCGCCCTTGAAGACCCACACCTTGACGCCGCACACGCCATAGGCGGTGTGCGCCTGAGCTTCGGCGTAATCGACGTTGCCGCGCAGGGTATGCAGCGGCACGCGGCCTTCGCGATACCATTCGGTGCGGGCGATCTCAGCCCCGCCGAGACGTCCCGAGCAGGTGATCCGAATGCCCTCAGCCCCGAGGCGCAGCGCGGACTGAACCGCCCGCTTCATCGCCCGGCGGAACGCAATGCGGCGCTCGAGCTGATCGGCGACGCCTTGGGCGACGAGCCGCGCATCGATCTCCGGCTTGCGGATTTCGACGATGTTGAGGCTCACCTCCGAGGAAGTCATCTTGCCAAGCTCTTTCTTGAGCTTCTCGATGTCGCTGCCCTTCTTGCCGATGATCACACCGGGACGGGCCGCGTAGATGCTGACCCGGCAGAGCTTGGCCGGACGCTCGATCACCACCTTGGAGATCGCCGCCTGCGGCAGCTTCGACATCACATAGCGGCGGATCTTCAGATCCTCGAGCAGCAGCCGGCCATAATCCTGGCCTTCCGCGAACCAGCGGCTGTCCCAGGTCCGGTTGATCTGCAGCCGGAGTCCGATCGGAGAGGTTTTCTGACCCATTACGCTTCTTCCTGCTCGCGCACGACGACGCGGATTCGGCTGAACGGCTTGACGATCCGGGTCGAACGGCCGCGAGCGCGGGTTGCGAACCGCTTCATCGAGATCGACTTGCCGACACTCGCCTCGGCGACAACCAGGCTGTCGACATCGAGGTTATGGTTGTTCTCGGCATTGGCCACGGCCGAAGCGAGCACCTTGCGGACATCATCAGCCATCGCCTTGGGCGAAAATTTGAGGATGTTCAGAGCCTCTTCAACCTTGCGGCCACGGATCAGACCGGCGACCAGGTTCAGCTTGCGCGCCGAGCCACGGATCGTGTTGCCGATGGCGAGCGCTTCCTTGTCGCCAACCTTGCGGGGGGATGCTGGCTTGGACATCAGCGCTTGCCCTTCTTGTCCGCGGCATGGCCAGGGAAGTAGCGCGTCGGGGCGAACTCACCGAGCTTCATGCCGACCATGTCCTCATTGACGGACACGGGCACGAACTTGCGGCCGTTATAGACGTTGAAGGTCAAGCCGACGAACTGTGGCAGGATGGTCGAGCGGCGCGACCAGGTCTTGATCGGCGCGCGGCCGCCCTTGTCCTGAGCGGCTTCCGCCTTCTTCAGGAGCGACAGCTCGACGAACGGACCTTTCCAGATGGAACGGGCCATGGCTTAACCCTTCTTCTTCGCGTGACGCGACCGAATGATGAACTTGTCGGTCGCCTTGTTGTGGCGGGTGCGCGCACCCTTGGTCGGCTTGCCCCACGGCGTAACCGGATGACGGCCACCCGAGGTCCGGCCTTCACCACCGCCGTGCGGATGGTCGACCGGGTTCTTGGCAACGCCGCGGGTCAGCGGACGCCGGCCAAGCCAGCGGGTGCGGCCGGCTTTGGCCAGAGTCTGGTTGGCATTGTCCGGATTGGACACCGCCCCGACGGTCGCCATGCAATCCGAGCGAACATAGCGCTGTTCGCCCGAGTTGAGGCGGACAATCACCATGCCCTTGTCGCGGCCAACAACCTGCACATAAGTGCCGGCGGCGCGTGCGATCTGGCCGCCCTTGCCGGGCTTGAGTTCGACATTGTGGACAATGGTGCCGACCGGCATTTGGCCGATTTCCATCGCATTGCCCGGCTTCACGTCAACCTTCTTGCCGGCGATGACCTTGTCACCCGGAGCAAGCCGTTGCGGAGCGAGAATGTAGGCCTGCTCGCCGCCTTCGTAGGTCACGAGTGCGATGAAGGCTGAGCGGTTCGGGTCATACTCCAGGCGCTCGACGGTCGCCGGGACATCCCAGGTCCGGCGCTTGAAATCGATGATTCGATACTTCTGCTTGTGACCGCCGGCGATTCCGCGCGAGGTCACGTGGCCCTTGTTATTGCGGCCGCCGGTCTTGCGCTTTCCTTCGGTCAGCGCCTTGACTGGCTTGCCTTTCCACAAGGCCGACTTGTCGACGAGGATCAGCCCACGGCGGGCCGGGCTCGTCGGCTTATATTGCTTCAGTGCCATGGCTTAGATCCCGCTCGTGATGTCGATCGGGTCCTGGCCATCGGCCAAAGTCACGATCGCTTTCTTGATGTCGGAGCGCTTGTAGGGTTGACCCTTCCAGCGCTTCGACTTGCCCTTGACCACCATGGTGTTCACGGTCTTCACGGTGCGGCCGTAAATCGCTTCGATGGCTTCCTTGATCTGCGGCTTCGACGCGCTGCCCGCGACCCGGAACACGACCGCGTTCGAATCCGCCAGCATGGTCGTCTTCTCGGTGATGTGCGGCGCCAGCACGACGTCGTAATGGCGGTTCTCAACCGCCTTTTCGGGCTTCTTAGCCATTGAACCTGGCCTCCAGCTTCTCGACCGCGGCGCGGGTCAGGACCAGCGTCTCGTGACGCATGATATCGTACACATTGGCTCCCATCGCCGGCAGCAGGTCGACGTTCGCCAGGTTCGACGAGGCATGTGCGAAGCTGACGTTCAGCGCGTCGCCATCGATCACCAGCGCACTCTTGCCGAAACCGAGCTGCGACAGCTGCTTGGCGAGCACCGCCGTCTTGCCGTCTTGAACGTCCAAATTGTCGACGACGATCAGCTGACCATCGAGCACCTTGGACGACAGCGCCATCTTGAGCCCGAGCGCACGAACCTTCTTGTTGAGGCTTGCGGTGAACACCCGCGCACGGGGGCCGTGAGCCTTGCCGCCGCCAACGAAGATCGGAGCGCGCCGATCGCCGTGACGGGCAGTGCCGCCACCCTTCTGGCGGCCGAACTTCTTGCCGGTACGAGCAACATCGCTGCGCTCTCTCGCGGCACGCGCTGGACCGCGGCGATTGACCAGCTGCCACGTCACCACGCGATGCAGGATGTCGGCCCGCGGCTCGACACCAAACACGGCATCGTTCAGCTCGATGTCGCCGCCGGACGCTGCGTCGAGGGTCTTGACCTTGACCTTCATCGCTTAGCCTTCCTTGCTTTCGTCGGCGGCCGGGGCATCGCCCTCGGAGCCAGCCGCGCCCGGATCATTCTCCGGAGTTGTCTGCTCGGCCGCGATCGCCGCGACTTCCTCGTCGCTCGGCAGAGCCGGAATTTCGTGGACCGCACCCTCATCGACCAAACCGGCCGGAGCGTGCTCCGCCTCATCCTGCAACGCCGCTCGTTCAAGCAGTCCGGCAGGATATGGCGCGCTTTCGTTGCGCGGCAGCTTGATCGCGTCCGCCACGGTCAGCCAGCTGCCCTTGTGACCGGGCACCGAACCCTTGATGAACAGCAGACCGCGAACCGCGTCGGTGCGCACGACCTCAAGATTCTGCTGGGTACGATCGCGGGCGCCCATGTGTCCCGCCATCTTCTTGTTCTTGAAGACCCGGCCCGGATCCTGGCGGTTACCCGTCGAACCATGCGAACGGTGCGACAGCGAGACGCCGTGAGTCGCCCGAAGACCACCGAAGCCCCAGCGCTTCATCGCCCCGGCAAAGCCCTTGCCCTGGGTCACGCCGGAGACATCCACCAGCTGGCCAGCGACGAAGTGATCGGCGGAAATTTCCGCCCCGACGTCGAGCAGCGCGTCCTCGGCGACGCGAAACTCAACCACCTTCGCCTTCGGCTCAACCTCGGCCTTGCCGAACGCAGCGCGCTGCGGCTTGGCGACATTCTTTGCCTTGGCGCTCCCGGCGCCAAGCTGGACGGCAGTGTAGCCGTCGCGGTCCTGTTCGCGGCGCCCGACCACCTGCACGCCGTCAAGCTGCAGTACGGTCACGGGCACATGCCGGCCGTCCGCCTGGAACAGGCGGGTCATGCCGACCTTCTTTGCGATCACGCCGGTGCGCATGATCCAGACTCCTCAACAGAGGCCCGCGGATCGCTCCACGGGCGTGCAGCCCCAAAATGAATGCGTGCCCCGCCTGGGCTATTCCCGCCCGGAGGGCAGAAAGCGGGGGACGCAGCCGGATGCGTCGAGCATCCGCGGTATCCCAATGTCGTGCGCTGGCAGGATCACAGAAGAGCGATTCAACCGCCGCGCCCGGCCCTTAGGCCAGTTTGATCTCCACGTCTACACCGGCAGCGAGATCGAGCTTCATAAGCGCGTCGACCGTCTGCGGCGTCGGCTGAACGATGTCGAGCAGACGCTTGTAGGTGCGGACTTCAAACTGCACGCGCGACTTCTTGTCGATGTGCGGCGAACGGTTGACCGTGAATTTCTCGATACGCGTCGGAAGAGGAATGGGGCCGCGGATGAGCGCACCCGTGCGCCGAGCCGTGTCGGCGATGTCGCCAGTGGCCTGATCGAGCACGCGGTGATCGAAGGCTTTAAGGCGAATCCGGATGTTCTGCGTTTCCATGTCCACTACCGATGCGAAAGAGCCAGCCCCGAAAGGCAAACCAAAAAAATAGAACTCGCGACAAATCCGGCCTTCCGGCCTCGTCCGCCGCGCGTTCCAAACTAACTCAGAAGAGCGAGCCGCACGTTACAAGAATCGCGCGGCTCGCGCCCTATATTACTTCGTGATCGTGCCGACAACCCCCGCGCCGACGGTGCGACCGCCTTCGCGGATCGCGAAGCGCAGGCCCTGATCCATCGCGATCGGAGCGATCAGCTTCACGCCGAGGCTGACATTGTCGCCCGGCATGACCATTTCGGTGCCTTCCGGCAGCTGAACCTCACCAGTCACGTCCGTGGTGCGGAAGTAGAACTGCGGACGATAGTTGGCGAAGAACGGCGTGTGGCGACCGCCTTCGTCCTTCGAGAGGACATAGACTTCGGCCTGGAAGTCGGTGTGCGGAGTGATTGAACCCGGCTTGCAGAGCACCTGGCCGCGCTCGACGTCCTCACGGGCGACGCCGCGGAGCAGAGCGCCGATGTTGTCGCCGGCCTGGCCCTGATCGAGCAGCTTGCGGAACATTTCGACGCCGGTGACGACGGTTTTCTTGGTATCGCGGATGCCGACGATCTCGACTTCTTCGCCAACCTTGACGATGCCGGTCTCGACGCGGCCGGTGACCACGGTGCCACGGCCCGAGATCGAGAACACGTCCTCGATCGGCATCAGGAACGGCTTGTCGAGCGGACGCTCCGGCTGGGGGATCCAGTCGTCGACGGCCTTCATCAGCTCCATGATCTTCTCTTCGCCGATGTTGGCATCGCGATCCTCGAGGACCGCAAGCGCCGAACCCGAGACGATCGGAATATTGTCGCCGTCGAAGCCGCGCTTCGAAAGCTCCTCGCGGATCTCCAGCTCGACGAGCTCGAGCAGC
>CBFGZJ010000065.1:0-8648 GCA_965653215.1 uncultured Sphingomonas sp.
GACGATCGTGTTTCGGAATCTTTACGCCATGGAGGAGGATCGGCAGCCGCTTGCCGAGAAGATCGATCTGATCAATCGCTTCGCCGATCAGGTCATCTCGCGCCAATAGCGTCGTCGGAGCCAAACCTCTGGACCGGGCGTTATTTGTAGAAGGACTTGTCCGGGAGGCAGCCATGTGGGTTGGGTCAATTGGACTGGTGATGTTGGCGGCTGTTACCGCGCAGTCATCGACTTCGCCCTCTGGGAGAACTCAGGCGTCGGCGAGGGAAGTGCCGAGCCATCCGGGCGAAGTCGCCTTTGTTGACGAAGGTGAGCGGGGTTTTGTCTACCGCCGGTTCCCAAGTGGGCAGCGGCTCTACACCAATGATCGCGACCGGCCCGGCCGCTCATCCTGCAAGGACGGCTGCGCATCGGCCTGGCCGCCGGTCTATGCTCCGGCGGACGCGGTGGCGATGGGCGACTGGTCGCCGATCACGCGCTCGGATGGACGGCGGCAATGGGCGCTCAAGGGCAAACCGGTTTACACCCGCTTCCATGATCACCCCGATCGACCCCGGGGCGATGGGATCAAGGGCCGGTGGCATCTCGTCCCCTACACCCTCGTGCAGCGCAATCCCAATCCCTGAGCATTCATGTTAATCTCTGCGAGTCTCAGTTGGGCAGCAGGATCACAGGAGCGGAACGGACCCGATGGATAAAGGCATCTTCAGCGAACGTGAACAGGCGATGGAGGCGGGCTATTTCCGCCAGCAGGACGCGAAGCTGATCGAGCGGCTGCGTCAGAACGCCAAGCTCGATGACATCGCCGCCGCACTGGCGGAGAAGCTGCAAGTCGACAACCCGGATTTGCTCGCACGGGTGAAGGACCTCGGGATCACTGCGCACACGGTAGCGGCATTCTTCCTCGCACCGCTGGTCCAGGTCGCCTGGGCGGATGGTTCGGTAAAGCGCAAGGAGCATGAGGCGGTTCTGCGGCTGGCCCATAAACGCGGCGTTGAGGAAGGTTCGCCGGCCGAGGCCCAACTTATCGGATGGCTAGGCGCCAGGCCATCGGACACGCTCTTCGACACGGCGGTGGAAGTCCTGAAATACAGCTTTGGCGTGCTGCCGCCGAGAGAGCGGGACGAGCGGATCAAGCGCGTCGTTGATGCCTGCCATGATGTTGCGTCAGCATCCGGTAACAGCCTGGTTAGCCTGCTCGCGCTTGGGAGCAGGCTTCCCGGTTCCGAGGAAGCGATGCTCGACGAGCTTACCGCCAGGCTTCGCGCCCACGACTAGTCGTCCCTTGGCGGGGGGACCGAATCCTCCGTTTCTGTCAGTCGACCAGATCCCACAGGTTATTGCTTGAGAAGGACCATTTGAAGCTGGCCTGGAAGCGTGTGTCGCTACCTCTGTCGCCGTTGTTGTCGGTTCGCCGGCCCCACAGGAACTCGCCGCCCGCAAGGACATTTTCGACGGGAGTCCACAGCAGGTTGGCGGATGCATACTCACCCTTGTGGAAGGCATTGTCGTCCTGGAAATTGGTGTTGGTGACCCGGGTGAAGCTGTAGCCGAGGGCAGAGCTCAACTTCTTCGACCACTGCAAATCGACATAGGCGGAGACGCCGAGGAGCTTCACCGCCTCCGCTTCCGGCAACAGGATCAGCTCGTCCCCGTCGCTGATCACATCGACGGACGGCGCAAGGTCCATGCCGCCATCGTTCATGTAGGTCGCGATGCCGCGGCCGTAGACAATGCCAAGCCGCGGGGTGGCCATCCCAAGCTTGATCGCAGTGGTGGCGTTGACGCCCCAGCCCGTCTCGTTCCCGTCCGGCTCATTATCTTCCGTCCCGCGCGTGTCATAGCCGATCTTGCGCAGGATGCCCGCGAGCCGGACATGACCCCAGTTCCCACCGTAGCGAATGGCTGCCGTGAAGTCGGGCAGTTCCTCATTGGACTGGAGGTTCTCGGCGATGTCTTCGTCGATCAGCCGGATATTGCCGGGGTCGATGTCATCGCTGGGATGCTCAAGCGCAACCGCGGCTTCCCAGCCGCTTTGATTCAGGAATGTCCAGCGGATCTGCGGTGTCCGCACGAACACCATGCCCGGCGGTCCCCAGTAGTCGATCACGTTTGGGAAGATATCCCCGTCCATGAAGAGCGTATTGGTTTGACCGGCGAGGAACGGACCCCATTTTGCGTACATGTGTCGCACGCGGAACGTGGTCTGGCCTGCGTCCACGCCCGTTCCGAACAGGTCGAATTCGAACTTCGCTTCGTAAGGGCGCTCTGCGAGGGTTCCGGTCGCCTTGACGCCGAGCCGCGACTGACGAACGCTGAATACCGACTGTCCATTGCCGCCGAATTCGCCTTCCTGTGTCGGAATGCGGGACGGACGAAGCGTTGCATCCCAATCGGGATTTACCCGCTTGAAGTCCTGGATCGCATCGAGCTGGAGAAATCCATAAAGCTCGAGGTTGTGATCCTTGGCTCGCTTTTCCGCCGCCGGCGTATATTGAACCGCGGGAGCCTCGGTCGATACGCCGAGCCGCTGCTCCAGGCGATTCATCCTGGCGCGTAGCTCCTGCAGTTCCTTCAGCGACTCTGCCCGTTCTGCTTCCGTGAGGGGCCGCGCCGCCGAAGTCTCAGCAGCCGGGTCTTGGGCTCCGGAGGCAACCGCCGGTGAACAGATGAGAGCCGCTGACGCGAGCAGAACCGACTTAGACATCGAATTCCCCGTCCCTTTACAAAACCGTGGATGAATTATGAGGTGACGTATTGCCGGAGTAACTCAGGGTTTCCCCGAATAGGGCGAGGATTCACGATCAGTCGGCAGCAAGTCCCGCCCGGCGAAATACCGCAACAGCCGCGGCAACTTGATCGACGGACGGCGGCTGCGTGTCAGCGAGCTTATATTCCAGACCGAGCCGTTCCCACTTGTATCGGCCCATCTGATGGAACGGCAGAACCTCCACTCTCTCGACGACGCCGAGCGACGATCCAAAGTTCGCCATCGCTTCCATCTCTGCCGGAACATCCGTCAGTCCGGGGACCAGCACATAGCGCAGCCACATCGGCCGCTTGAGCTGCGCTACCCGTTTGGCAAATGTGAGAACATCCTCGTTGTGCATCCCGCCGGTCACGCGTTCATGCTGTTCTCGGGTGAAGGCCTTCATGTCCAAGATCACGAGGTCGATGGTGGACAGTTCATCGTCTGAAAACCGTTCGCCATAATAGCCGTTGGTCTCAATGGCGGTGTGGACGCCCATCTCTTTGACCGCCTTGAACAGGCGTGCGGCGAAGCGGTCTTGCATCAGCGGTTCGCCGCCCGACAGAGTGAAGCCGCCATTCATCGCCTTGAGCCCGTTGGCATATTTCCGGACCCCCTCGATCGCACGGTCGAGCGTGACAGGAATTCCATTCTTGAGCGTCCAGGTGTCAGGGTTGTGGCAGTATTGACACCGGAACATGCAGGACGTGGTCCACGCTACGAGCCGAATGCCGGGACCGTCCACGGCCGAACCGCTGGTGAAACTGTGCAGGAACCCGAGATCGCCGGTCTTGAGAGCAGTGCGGACGTCCGAATCCGGTAGCCCGTGGCCGAGATGAACCCTCATTTCGAAGGGCGACTTCGCCTCGAGCGGCGGCTGCTCGGCGGCGACTTCGGCTGTCATATCAGCCTCCGTGGAAGGTTCGGTTGATCACATCCATCTGCTGCTCGCGAGTGAGCCGAACGAAATTGACCGCATAGCCCGACACACGGATCGTCAGGCTTGGGTATTTCTCCGGATGGTCCATCGCGTCCAGCAGCGTGTCCCGGTTCAGCACGTTGACGTTCATGTGATAGCCGGTGGTGCCGAAGAAGCCGTCGAGGATGGACGTCAAGTTCGTGACCTGATCCTTTTGAGTTCGGCCAAGCCCGGTCGGCACGAGCGTTGTGGTCAGCGAAATCCCGTCCTGAGCATCGCGATAGGGGATTTTCGCGACGGAGGCCGCCGAAGCGTGGATGCCATGGCTGTCTCGCCCATGCATCGGGTTCGCTCCTGGGGCAAAGGGCTCGCCCTTGCGGCGCCCGTCCGGCGTATTCCCCGTTGCCTTGCCGTAGACGACGTTCGAAGTGATGGTCAGTACGGACTGCGTGTGCAACGCGTTGCGGTAGAGGGGGAATTTGCGAAGCTTCGCCATGAAGGTCGACACGAGCCACGCGGCCATGCCATCGACCCGATTGTCGTTGTTGCCGAACAGCGGGAACTCGCCCTCAGTGACATAGTCAACGATCAATCCGCTGTCGTCGCGAACGACCTTCACCTTCGCATATTTGATCGCTGAAAGGCTGTCGGCAACGACCGACATGCCGGCGATGCCAAAAGCCATTGTTCTGACCGGCGCATAATCATGCAGCGCCATCTCAATGCGCTCATAAGCATATTTGTCATGCATATAGTGGATGACATTCATTGCGCTGGCGTAAGTCCCGGCGAGCCAATCCATGGTCTTGTCAAATCGGTCGACCACATCGTCAAAATCGAGATAGTCGCCTTTCACCGGCTCCGCCGGCGGCGCGACCTGCTTACCGCTAACCTCGTCGCGGCCGCCATTGATTGCATACAGCAGCCCCTTGGCGAGGTTCGCCCGCGCCCCGAAGAACTGCATCTGCTTGCCCATTGCCATGGGTGAGACACAGCAGGCGATCGCTCCATCATCGCCCCACGCCATGCGCATGATCTCGTCGCTTTCGAATTGGATCGAACTGGTGTCGATCGCGACCTTTGATGAGAAGCGACGGAAGCCTTCCGGCAGATTTGGGGTGTACCAGATGGTCAGGTTCGGCTCAGGCGCCGGTCCAAGATTGTAAAGGGTCTGAAGGAAACGGAAGCTGGTCTTCGTCACGAGCGGACGGCCATCATCACCCATCCCGGCAATTGATTCCGTGACCCATGTCGGATCACCCGCGAACAGATCGTCATATTCGGGAGTCCGCAGGAACCGGACAATCCGCAGCTTGATGACGGAATCGTCGATGATTTCCTGCGCCTGCTCCTCGGTCAGTGTCCCGTTAGCCAGGTCGCGTTCGAAATAGATGTCGAGGAAGGTCGAAACCCGGCCGAGCGACATCGCCGCGCCATTCTGTTCCTTCACACTGGCGAGATAGCCGAAATACAGCCACTGAACGGCTTCCTTCGCGGTGGCCGCTGGCCCGGAGATGTCGAAGCCGTATTTCGCAGCCATCTGCTTGAGCTCGCCGAGCGCGCGGATCTGCTCGCTGAGTTCCTCGCGATCGCGAATGATATCGTCGAGCGACCACTGCGCGTCGAGTGATGCTTTCTCAGCCTTCTTGGCTTCGATCAGCCGGTCGACTCCATAAAGCGCGACCCTCCGGTAATCGCCGATAATGCGACCGCGCCCATAGGCATCCGGAAGCCCGGTCAACACATGCGAGCTTCGGCACTTCCGGACATCTTCGGTGTAGGCGTCGAACACGCCCTCGTTGTGGGTCTTGCGATATTTGGTGAAGGTTTCGACGACCGTGGGGTCCGGCTTGTAGCCGTAGGCCTCGAGCGAGTTCGTCACCATGCGCAGACCGCCGTTCGGCATGATTGCACGCTTGAGCGGAGCTTCGGTCTGCAAGCCGACGATCAACTCATTGTCCTGGTCGATGTAGCCGGCATCGTGAGCGGTGATGGTGCTGGGGACCTGTGACACGTCCAGCACACCTTTTTTGCGCTCCTCGACGAACAAGTCTGTCAGTTTTTTCCAGATGCCGAGGGTCCGCGGGGTCGGTCCCGCAAGGAAGCTCTCGTCGCCGTAGTAAGGCTCATAATTGTTCTGGAGGAAGTTGCGGACATTGATCTCCTTCGTCCACAGCCCCGGTTTGAACGCGGCAGACTGCGATGCATCGGCCCCGCGGGGTTCCAGGACGGCAGTCGACATCAGTTCCTCCTACGGATCATTCAGCTGAAAGCTCGACGGGGCGCGGGGAAACTTCGGTTTCCCGGCGCGCTCTGGACCCTGTTTCCCGCAAGAGAAACGTCAGGCCGATCGCGAGGGCGACGCCGATCAGCATCGGCATGAAAGTCGACTGATAGTCTGCGAGATCACGCTCGACGCCGCCGCTGATGCGCATCAGGCGTCCCGCGAACAGGGGGCCGAACAGGGCGGTCAGAGAGAAGTTGATGAAGTTGACGACCCCGGTCGCAGTGCCGCTGTGCTCGGGCCGATTTGCCTCCTTGATGACGGTATAAGGGATCATCGCTGCCCCTGACGCAATTCCGGCCACAAGCGCGAGGAAATAGGGCGGGAAGGTCCCGGCAGGACCGTACAGTCCGAAAGCCAGTGTTGCGAGGAGCACCGAAGCCGCACCGATGATGACCGGCTTCCTTCGGCCAATCCGGTCCGAGATCCAGCCGAGCAGTGGGCAGCCGATGATCCATCCGAATGGGACTGCGGCGGACCTGAGAACGGCCACCTCATAGGGGGCGCCATACGCCTCCTGGAGGAAGCGGACGCCCCACACCATGTCAAAAATGGTGGTCGGAATGAACATGAGACCAGCAATCAGCCCGCACAGGATCGACTGCGGGTTGATGAAGACGGTGCCCATGGCCTTTATCGCGGGCCCGAGGCCAGCCTTGCTCGCGGCGGCCCCGGGCTTGGGCTCCTGCCGCGGGATCAGGATGAAGAGCAGGATCGCGATCGGAATGCCGGCGAACCCCATCAGCAACCAGAAGCGGTCCCAGCCGAGCCCCGATCCAATCAGCGGTCCGACAATGAACTGTCCTGCCGATCCCCCGGCCATGCCGAACATCTGCGTTACGCCGATCAGTGTCGCGGCTTTCGAGGCCGGCATGAAGGTCGTCACCAGGTAGACGGCGCCGATCAGCGCAAACACCCCGCCAGCACCCTGCATGAACCGGCCGACGCTGCCCCAGGTGGGATCCGCTGTCGAAAACATTAGCGCACCAATGGCCACGCTTGCCGCACCCAGCGGGACCACCCTTTTGGGGCCAAGCTGGTCGAGGGCTACTCCGGCGACGAGACTGAACGGCGCATAGCCATAATAGAACAGCCCCACGAGCGAAGCCACGCCGACAGCGCTGAGGCCGAAGGCTGTGCTTAGCTCCGGCACCATCACGGCGGGTGCCGAGCGCATCGAATATTGGTAGAAGTAGAAGACGGCAGTCAGCAGCCAGGCCGCGGCGACAATCCCGAGGGACGCCCGCGCCGCTCCCGGCCGCTGATCCAATGCCGTCACCTGCGTTCGCCCATCAGCAGAGGACGAGGGCCTGTGCAAGACCGGCTTCCGACGTCTCCTTATATTTGGAGTTCATATCCCTGGCCGTCTGGGCCAAGGCCGTGATGACCGTGTCGACGTCGACGCGCCGGTTCGCGGAAATCTCGTTCTTGGCGATGAGATAGCCTGTCCACGCCTTCACCGCTCCGAAGGCACAGCGCTCAATGCACGGCACCTGGACGAAGCCGGCGACCGGATCGCACGTCATGCCGAGGTGGTGCTCAAGCGCGGCACCGGCGCCATTCGCCGAGATTTGCGGCGGGTCGTCATGCGCTGCGGCGATTGCGGCAGCGCCCATTCCGGACGCCACTCCGATCTCCGCCTGGCAGCCACCTTCCGCTGCCGAGAGCGTAGCATTGTGCTTGCACAAATAGCCGATGATCGCCCCGGCCAGCAGCGCTTCGCGGAGTTTCTGATCCGACTTTTTCGCTCCATCGGGCCCGAGCGAATAAATGACGGCCGGCATCACGCCCGCCGAACCACCGGTCGGCGCGGTGATCACCAGGTGCCCGCGTGCATTCTCCTCGGATCCTGCCAGGGCGGCTGCGGATATGACCCCGATGCCGCGTCTGGCCTGATGTTCCTCCTTCAGAGCGTTCCGGTAGACGTCGCCTGCCTTGGTCTTGAGCTTGATCGGCCCAGGCAGGGTGGCGGTCGGCGCATTCAAGCCGGTCTTCACCGTCGCCCGCATCGCGCCGATGATCTTGTCGAGGAAGGCATCGATCTGGGCTTTGTCGCGGCCTGAGATCGCGAGCTCGTTGGCATAGGCCAGCTGCGCGAGCGTGATGTTGTCGCGCCTAGTGTAGTCGAGCACCTCCTTCATGGTCGAATAGGGGTATTTCGGGGGATTCTTCTTGGGTGGCTCATAACCCTTCCACTCGATGAAGCCGCCGCCGACGGAATAATATTCCTGTTCTAGCAGCACCTTGTCGCCCGCGAGGAGCTTGGCGGTCATTGTGTTCGGATGATGGAAAGTGCCCTTCGGCGCATCGTAGATGATGTCCTTGAGCGACACATTGATCGTCTTCGCGCCAAGCTTCACCGGGAACGTCTTGGTCGGATTCGCCGCGAGATCGTCCAGGATGGCCGGATCGATCGTCGCCGGTTCATAACCGGCGAGTCCGGCGAGGGCGGCGCGTTCCGTCCCATGGCCCTTCCCAGTGGCGCTGAGGCTGCCGAACAGATGAACCTTGAGCGCCGTGGCTTGAGCCAATTGATCGGCCGGCAGCTTCGATGCGCGCTGATAGAAATCATAGGTGATGCGCATCGGCCCGATCGTGTGTGATGACGACGGCCCCGGCCCGACTTTGTAGAATTCGTCGACCAGGGTCATCACCGGACCCTTCGACTGCCGCACGACATTGAGGTTCGGGTCGAC
>CBFGZJ010000066.1:0-8626 GCA_965653215.1 uncultured Sphingomonas sp.
CAGCAGCAGCCGCTCGACGCCCTGGGCGCGCACCTCGCCGCCGTTCCACGGCCGCGGCTGATGGCGGATGTCCACGCCATAGGCGGACGTGTCTTGGCTGATCACCAGCAACTCGCGAGTGCCCGCAGCGATCAACTTCTGTGCTTCCTTGAGGATCGCGTCGGGGCGTCGGCTGACCAGATCGCCACGGATCTGCGGGATGATGCAGAAGGCGCAGCGATGATTGCAGCCCTCGGAAATCTTCAGATAGCTGTAGTGCCGCGGAGTGAGCTTCAGTCCCGCTTCCGGAACCAGGTCGAGGTAGGGGGATGGCACTGGTGGGGCGGCGTCATGAACCGCGGCGACGACCGCTTCATATTGCTGAGCGCCGGTGACCGCGAGGACTTCGGGGAAACGTTCGCGGATCAGGTCCGCCTCACGCCCCATGCAGCCGGTGACCACCACCCGCCCATTCTCGGCGATGGCCTCGCCGATCGCCTCCAGGCTTTCCTCCTTCGCGGAGTCGAGAAAGCCGCAGGTATTGACCAGCACCACATCCGCCCCGGCGTAATCCGGCGACAGCTGGTAGCCGTCTGCCCGCAGCTTGGTGAGAATCCGTTCGGAATCCACCAGCGCCTTGGGACAGCCCAGCGAGACCATGCCCACCTTCGGCGGGCCGGCTAGTGTGATCGGGTCAGAAGCCATTGGCCGGGCAGATAGTGGAATGCCCAAGCTTTTTCCACTCTGGCGGAAGCGAGGGTCAGCTGCAGCGGCCTGAAACCGGCTTGGCCGGTCCGAAGCGGGCGGCTATGCCGCCGCCATGCGGATCGTCGTTGTCGGGCTCGGCTATGTCGGGCTCCCCCTTGCGATAGCCTTGGCGCGGCGGTTCGACGTCACCGGCGTCGACATCAGCGCCACGCGCATCGCCGAGCTTCAGGCGGGCCGCGACCGGACCGGCGAAATCGAGGCCGAGGAGCTGGCGCAAACAAGACTGCGGTTCAGCACCGACGGCAGCGATTGCCGCGGCGCTGACCTCTATATCGTCACCGTCCCGACCCCGGTCGACGAGGCGAACGTCCCCGACCTTGGACCGCTGCTGTCCGCGTGCCGCAGCGTCGCGGGGTGGATCGAGCGCGGCCATCCGGCGACCGTGGTGTTCGAAAGCACCGTCTACCCCGGAGTGACCGAGGAGATTTGCGGCCCGGAGATAGAGCGGGTGGCGGGCCTGGTCCGCAGCGTCGACTTCAAGCTCGGCTACAGCCCGGAACGCATCAACCCCGGCGATACCGTCCACCGCATCGACAAGATTGTAAAGGTCATCGCCGGCGAGGACGAGGAGACGCTCGAGCAACTCGCCGAAGTTTATGGAGCAGTGACCGAAGCCGGCGTGTTCCGCGCCGCGTCGATCATGGCTGCTGAGGCCGCCAAGGTGATCGAGAATGCGCAGCGCGATATCAACATCGCCTTCATGAACGAGATCACCCGCATTTTCCGCCGCCTCGACCTGTCGATCTGGGACGTGCTTGCGGCGGCGCGGACCAAGTGGAACTTCCTGCCGTTCGAGCCGGGGCTGGTCGGCGGTCACTGCATCGGCGTCGATCCCTATTATCTCAGCCACCGCGCCCAGCAGCTTGGCCACCATCCCGAGGTGATTCTGTCGGGGCGGCGGATCAATGACTCCATGGGCGCGTGGATCGCCGACCAGATCCATGTTCATCGCGGCCGCACCGGCCGGGTGCTGGTGATGGGCGTGACGTTCAAGGAAAATGTCCCCGACCTCAGGAACAGCAAGGTTATCGAGCTGATCGAGCGGCTGCAGGACCTGGGCAATGATGTCACGGTGACCGACCCGATTGCCGATCCGGCGGAGGCGCTGGCGGAGCATCGCCTGATCCTCGAGCGGGCTCCGGCGGGACCGTTCGACCTGGTGGTGGGAGCGGTCCCACACCGCCAGTACCGCCAGCTCGATGGCCCCGCACTGGCCGCGCTGCTCACCGACCGCGGCACGCTGGCGGACATCAAGGGGATGTGGGCGGAGCTGGATCTTCCGGGGCTGGACCGCTGGACGCTGTGAGGAGTTGCATTCTCAAGAACGGTTTGATATACATTCATTCAGAGGAACAAATGATTGAGGCGCTTCAAACCAGACGGGACACCTTAATTCCGACAGACGAGGCCGTCCTTTCCAAAGCGGTTGCCAAAGCAGCCAATCTGTGGAGGCTCACGAACGAAGCGCTAGGCGCGATCATTGGCGTATCTGCCTCTACGGCTTCGAGGTTGCGGACGGGAGCGTGGCAGCTCGAACCAAACACAAAGCCGTTTGAGCTTGCCCAATATCTTGTCCGTCTGTTCCGATCATTGGACTCTCTCGTCGGCAGCGACGATGAAGCTGCGGCATCGTGGCTCGACAAGAAGAATGTCGATCTGGACGGTCGGCCGATCTACCTGATCCGCACCGTGAAAGGCTTGATGGAAGTCGCCAATTACGTCGATGACTTCCGCGCGCGGGTCTGAGCCGAGGCCGACAGTCGCCGACCTGCACAAGTATAGGTCGAAGCTGTTCCGAATTGTCGAGGCCCAGCATTCCATATCCACTGATCGGCTCATCGACGACCCGGCCGAACAAGACGTTTTGGAGCGCGTGATCGAGGAAACGAAGCCAACGATGCCCGTAGGGGCCCGTGGGCTGCACCATCTTCTCGGGACACCATTCCGCTACGGCTACTCAAAGGAGACACGGTTTCGTCGAGCGAACGAGCGTCCGGGAATTTTCTACGGATCAGAGACACAGGCCACTGCCGTCGCTGAGACGGCATTCTGGAGGATGCGGTTCTTTGCCGCGTCTCCGGGAATGCAGCTGCCAAAGACGACTTTGGAGCATCTTGCGTTCAGCGTACCGGTTGCTGCGGAGCGGGCGCTGGATCTCACGAGCGAACCGCTAGTCGCTGGTCGAATCCTATGGACAGATCCCCTCGATTACGCGCCTTGTCAGAGGTTCGCAGAACGAGCGCGCAAGTTGAACGCTCAACTGATCCGATATGAGTCGGTGCGTGATCCTGCGGGAGGTGCGAGCGCGGCGCTGTTCGATCCATCCGTCTTTCGAAAGCCGGTCCCGGCAAATGAGCAGACATGGCATTTCAGATTTGCCGGAACGAAGTTGACGGCCTTCGCGGCGCTTCCCTCGCGGGAACGTTTTGACTTTACTTTCGAGCAGTTTGGATTGGCTGCACCGTAAATTGGTGTCGGATTTCAATCGGGCTGACCTGTTCACAGGGTAAAGCTGCCAATCGAAGGTCGCCGGTTCGCTAGCTGACGGTCGCTGGATCAAGCATCTATCGCATCATCCTCGACAGCCGCCGCCCGCGACTGAATAAATTCAAACCTCTTCGCCGGGTCGCGGCCCATCAGCCGTTCGACCAGATCCTTCACCGGCTGGCGGTCCTCATACTGCGAGGGGAGGGTGACGCGCAGCAGCGAGCGGGTCGCCGGGCTCATCGTCGTTTCCCTCAACTGCGCCGGCATCATCTCGCCCAGGCCCTTGAAGCGGCTGACCTCGACCTTCTTGCCCTTGAACTCGGTCGCCTCGAGCTCCGCGCGATGGGCGTCGTCGCGGGCATAGAGGCTGCGTGAGCCGCTGGTGATCCGGTAAAGCGGTGGCTGGGCGAGGAACAGGTGGCCGCGCCGCACAAGCTCGGGCATTTCCTGGAAGAAGAAGGTCATCAGCAGGGTGGCGATGTGAGCGCCGTCGACGTCGGCATCGGTCATGATGATGATCCGTTCGTAGCGCAGGTCATCCTCGTTCCAGCGGTCGCGGGTACCGCAGCCGAGCGCCAGCTGCAGGTCGGCGATCTCCTGGTTGGCGCGGATCTTGTCGGCGGAGGCGCTGGCGACGTTGAGGATCTTGCCGCGGATCGGCAGGATCGCCTGGGTTTTGCGGTCGCGCGCCTGCTTGGCCGAGCCGCCGGCGCTGTCGCCCTCGACAATGAACAGCTCGGTCCCTGCGGGCGCGTCGTTGGCGCAGTCGGTGAGCTTGCCGGGAAGGCGGAGCTTGCGCGCGGAAGTCGCGGTCTTACGCTTGACCTCGCGCTCGGCGCGGCGCTTCAGCCGCTCCTCCATCCGCTCGACGATCGAGCCGAGGAGGGCGCGGCCGCGGTCCATATTGTCGGCGAGATAATGGTCGAAATGGTCGCGCACCGCCGCCTCGACGAAGCGCGCCGCCTCCAGGCTGGTGAGGCGGTCCTTGGTCTGGCTTTGGAAATGCGGGTTGCGGATAAACACGCTGAGCATCAGCTCGACGCCGTTGAACACATCGTCGGCGGTGATGTCCTTGGCGCGCTTGTTGCCGACCAGCTCGCCAAAGCCGCGGATGCCCTTGGTCAGCGCGGCGCGAAGACCGGCCTCATGGGTGCCGCCGTCGGGAGTCGGGATGGTGTTGCAGTAATAGCTTTCCGAACCGTCGGAATAGAGCGGCCAGGCGACCGCCCACTCGGCGCTGCCCTGCGGCTGACCGGTCGGGTCGAGCGGAAAGTCCTGGCGGCCGGTGAACGGCTGGTTGGTAACGCAGGGGCGGTCGCCGAGCTGCTCGGCGAGATGATCGGCAAGGCCGCCGGGAAACTGGAAGGTGGCGCTCTCCGGGACGTCGGCTGAGGTGAGCGAAGGGTCGCAGCGCCAGCGGATCTCGACCCCGGCGAACAGATAGGCTTTGGACCGGGCGAGGCGGTACAGCCGCGCGGGATCGAAGCGGGCGTCGGCGCCGAAAATCTCCGGATCGGGGGCGAAGGACACGGTGGTGCCGCGGCGGTTGGGAGCAGCGCCGACCTCCTGAAGCGGGGACGAGGCCAGGCCCCTCGCGAAGGTCTGGCGGTAGAGCTTGCGGTCCCGGGCGACCTCGACCACCGTTTCGGTCGACAAAGCGTTGACGACGCTGACCCCGACGCCGTGGAGGCCGCCGCTGGTCGAATAGGCCTTGCCTTCGAACTTGCCGCCCGAGTGGAGGGTGGTCAGGATCACCTCCAGCGCCGACTTGCCGGGATATTTGGGGTGCGGGTCGACCGGGATGCCGCGGCCATTGTCGGCGACGGTTAGGCGGTTCCCGGGCTCGAGCGTGACCTCGATGCGGCTGGCGTGGCCGGCGACCGCCTCGTCCATCGAATTGTCGATCACCTCGGCCGCGAGATGATGCGGCGCCCGCTCGTCCGTGCCGCCGATATACATGCCGGGGCGGCGGCGGACCGGCTCCAGCCCCTCCAGCACCTCGATTGAGGACGCGTCATAGCTGTCGGGAGTGGCGGAACCAGGTGCGGCGAACAGGTCAGTCATCCTGACAAGCTATAGGGCGCGACGAAGGCGGGTGCCAAGCGGCGAAGGGGGGTGGTTGCCCGCCGCAAAGGCATGCGCTGAATATACCACTCGGTAGTGACAAATATAGCACCAAACACCTTGAAAAACGGCATGTGCTTCCTAGGTAACAGCGTGCCGGGCGCCCGGTTGGGGCCTGGTGAACAGGGCATCGGGCGGTTGCGCAGTCGATGCCCTGTCTGGTCGCTCAACAAGGAGGACATCATGCGTAGCGCGTTTGATTTTGCACCCTTCCGCCGCTCCAGTGTCGGCTTCGACCGGCTGTTCGACATGCTCGAAAACAGCGCAGCCGGCCAGAATGGCGAGACTTATCCGCCGTTCGACCTGATCAAGGTCGATGACCAGCGGTATCGCATCGCCCTGGCGGTTGCCGGGTTCGGCCGCGAGGACATCGAGATCACGGCGCACGACAATGTGCTGCTGATCCGCGGCAAGAAGACGGACGATGACCGCAATAATTATGTGCATCGCGGCATCGCGACCCGCTCGTTCGAGCGGCGCTTCGCGCTTGCCGATCATATCCAGGTGCGCGGTGCGGATCTGAAGGACGGAATGCTGTCGATCGATTTGGTGCGCGAGATTCCGGAAGCGATGAAGCCGCGGAAGATCGAGATCGGCGGTTCGGCGCCGAAGCAGGATCAGATCGAAGCCAGCGCCACTCAGCACAAGGAGGCCGAGCAGGCCTAACGCTCGCTTTGGTCCACGAATAAGCTCCCGGAGGCGCGGCTTCCGGGAGCTTTTTTTGGGAGCGGTTGAAATTGAGGGCGCTCGAAGTTATAACATCTGTATGACCAAACCGATGAAACTCGTCCCGATTGGGAACTCCACGGGCATCGTGCTTCCCAAGGACGTTCTGGCCCGGCTCCATGTTGAGCGGGGCGACCAGCTTTACCTGACCGAGGCCCCGGACGGGAGCTACCGGATCAGCGCCTATGATCCGGAATTCGCCAGCCAGATGGAGATTGCGGAGCGGATCATGCGCAAAGACCGTGAGATCCTTCGCGCACTCGCTAAATGAGCGAGTGGGTTTGGATCAGGCCGGACCTCGTCGACGCCATCCATGATCGGCAACTTGCGGAACACGGCGGCCCCTCGGGAATCCGCGACCGCGGAGCGCTGCAGTCGGCGCTGGCACGAGCGCAAAACCGAGCCGCCTATGGCGACCCGGATGCAGCCGATCTCGCTGCAGCGTACGCGTTCGGTGTAGCACGGAATCACCCATTCGTGGACGGCAATAAGCGCACTGCGTGGGTGCTTGCCCGGCTGTTCCTGGCGTTGAACGGGCAGCTACTGGAATTCGACGATGCCGATGCGATCCGCACTGTGCTCGCCCTTGCCGCCGGAGAGCTCCGCGAGGAGGGGCTGGCGACGTGGCTGCGGGAGCGGGTGAGGGAGAGCTGACCCGCCGCGCAATGCCTAGCGCACTCGCGGCCCGCCGAACGGAAGCGGCGGCGGCGGACGGCGGTCACGGCGCGGCAGTTGCGCCTGATAGGCGACTCCGCAATGGTTCACGCAATAGGGGAAGCCGGGATTGGCCGGAGCCCCGCAGAAGTGGAAGTCCGGCTCGCCCGGATGACCCATCGGCCATTTGCAGATGCGGTCATTGAGGTCGAGCAGACTGGTCTTGCCCGCAACCTCTGCGCTCGGCTTGGCGGGAACCAGGCGGCGCGGCGGAGCCGGCGGGATCGGTGCCTGGGTGTCGCCCGGACCCTGGCGAACGAAGCCCCCGGGGCCGACCGACCGATATTGCATCCGTGGGTCGGGCACGGCTGTCTTGGCCGGAGCAGAGGCGGAAGCAGGCGTGTCGGCGACCGGAGCGGGAGGCGCGGCTGGAGCGACAGGCGCGGGCGCTGGCCTTTCGGCCTTGGGAGCAGCCGGCGCGGGTGCGGGGGAGGGCGGCTGCGCCGTAGCGGCCGCCTGGCGGACCGGCTTATCATCGCCGGGCTTGACCGGAGACGGACGCGATTCGAGCCCCAGGCGGTGGGCCTTGCCGATCACCGCATTACGGCTCACTCCGCCAAGTTCGTCGGCGATCTGGCTAGCCGTGGCGCCCTCGGCCCACATCGCCTTCAGGCGCTCGATCCGCTCGTCAGTCCAGGACATGCTCTTATATTCTCCAACCGAATTGCCGCAGGCGGTTGCCGCTCATCGCGGCAGCCGATAGGCGTTGGCCGCGTGAACGACCAGCCCGCAAGCGACCAAGCGCCAAACCATCAGACCGGCCAATGGGTTCGGACCGAACCGGGTGTTCCGCAGCTGAGCGGCATCAACCTGGGCGGTCTCAAGACTCTCTATGTGAAGGAGGTCCGGCGTTTCTTCAAGGTCCAGACCCAAACCATCTGGGCCCCGGCGATCACCACGCTGCTATTCCTGGTGATCTTCTCCGTCGCGCTGGGAGGGCAGCGCCGGATGGTGATGGGCGTCCCCTTTGCCGACTTCATCGCGCCGGGCCTGATCGTCATGGCGATGATCCAGAACGCCTTCGCCAATTCGAGCTTCTCCCTGCTGGTCGGCAAGATCCAGGGCACGATCGTCGATTATTTGATGCCGCCGCTGTCCACGGGTGAGTTGATCGCGGGGCTGATTGGGGCGGCGGTCACCCGCGCTTTCCTCGTCGGAGGGGCGGTGTGGCTGGCGATGGCCTTCTACCCCGGAGTGCACGTCGCCCTGACCCACCCGCTGAGCGCGTTGTGGTTCGGGCTGATGGGATCGCTGATGCTGGCGTTCCTCGGACTGCTCACCTCTTTGTGGGCGGAGAAGTTCGATCACGCGGCGGCGGTAACAAACTTCGTCGTCGCTCCGCTCTCCCTCCTCTCGGGCACATTCTACTCGATCGAGCAGCTCTCCCCGGCATTCCAGGCGGTAAGCAGGCTCAACCCGTTCTTCTACGTGATCTCGGGCTTCCGTCACGGCTTCCTCGGCGAGGCCGATTCGCATGTGATCGGCGGCGGGATCATCCTGCTGGTCATCAACCTGCTGCTGTGGGCGGCCTGCCACCTCCTGCTGAAAAGCGGCTGGAAGATAAAGAACTAGTTCGAACAACCACTTAACGAATTAACCTGGTTGAACGGCAGATTACATGCCTGTTCAGCTTCACCTCAACTTGCCTAGCCCAAAAACAACGCATTGAATTCTTCAGCAGGAGAGAGTGATGCGTAAATACCTGATTGCAGCCGCCTTCGCGGTTTCGGCAGTTGCCGCCAGCGCGCCGGCATCCGCGCAAGTCGATCCGCAGCGCTATGGTTGGGGCTATTCCAATCCGGATTGGCGATTCAGCGGCGGCTACCTG